>JBBTJH010000343.1:0-4258 GCA_038059555.1 Pseudomonadota bacterium
TTATCGCGCTCAACAGCCTGCAAGCGCCCTATACGCTGACGGTCGGCCAGATCGTCCGTGTGCCCTCGACGGCGGTTCCGCCAACGCATGCCGCGATCACGCCGCGGGCAACGCCCGTCAAGGCGATCGCCGCGCCGCGCGAGGCTGAACACGTCGTGCGGCCGGGCGACACGCTTTATTCAATCTCGCGCAACTCCGGCGTCGGCGTCGCCGAGCTTGCCCGGGCGAACAATCTGTATGCGCCCTATTCGATCAGCGTCGGGCAGGCGTTGCGGATACCGGGCGGCGTCGCAGCGCCCGTGCAGCGCGAAGCGGCCGCCCCTGCAACCGATGTCGCCGATATTGCGCGCACCGTTTCCTATGAAGCGCCGGCCCCTCGCAAATCGAGCCTCTTTGATTGGCCGGTGCAGGGCGCGGTGATCGGCTCTTACGGCCTTTCGACTGCCGGCAAACGCAATGACGGCGTCAATATAGCAGCTCCCGTCGGCACGCCGGTCAGGGCGGCCGCTGACGGCGAAGTCGTCTATAAGGGGTCGGAGCTCGACGGCTACGGCAATCTCATTCTCATCAAACACGAAGACGGTTTCGTCACCGCCTACGCGCACAATGACGCGATGCTCGTCAAAAAAGGCGACCGCGTGCGCCAAGGTCAGGTGATTGCAAAGGTCGGGCAGACCGGTTCGGCGAGCGAGCCGCAGCTGCATTTTGAAATCCGTCAGAATCTGAAAGCGGTTGATCCTGTTGCGCTGCTTGGGTCGCTCTAAAGCGGCAGAGGGGCTGTTGCGTCAAATATAAAAAATTTGTTGCGTTGATCTTGCACCCGGAAGGCCCCCGAAAGGGGGCCTTTCTTTGTCAGGCCTTCAAGGCGAGCCAACCGACATAACAAAGATACGCCGTCACCATGACCGCGCCTTCAAGGCGATTGAGCTTGCTGCGCGAACTCGCGAACAAGATCATCAGAAGCGTCGCGCCGAGCATAACCCAATTGTCAAAGCGGACAATTTCGGCAGGCGCTGCAACCGGGTGAATGACCGCTGTCATCCCCAAGATGCCGAATGAATTGTAGATGTTCGACCCAACGACATTGCCGAGCGCCAGCGCTGATTTTCCCCGCAGCGCCGCCATCACCGAAGTGACAAGCTCAGGAAGCGATGTGCCGATCGCAACGACGGTGAGGCCGATGATCGTTTCAGAAACGCCAAGTTTCCCAGCGATGCTGATCGCGCCCGTCACGAGGAATTTCGCCCCGACTATGAGCAGCGCCAGCCCCGCGACCGCCATCAGGCAGTCAAGCAACGGCGATTTTGGACCGGCGGGAAGGGCCGCGCCTTCGGCCGCATGCTGCTCGGCCGCCGGGTGGTCGGGCGCGCGGCGCTCGGTGACGAAAGCAAAGATCAAATAGGCGATAAGGGCCGCAAGAAACGCCGCGCCGGCCATGCGCCCAAACTCGCCCGTCATTGAGACGCCGATAATCGCGAGCGTCGCGATGAACACAACGACGCCGTCGCGCCGGAAAGCCCGTTGTTCGACGGCAAAGGGCGCAATGAACGCCGAGAGGCCGAGTATCAAAAGGATATTGGCGATGTTCGATCCGACGACATTGCCGACGGCGACGCCGGGCGACCCGATGAGCGCTGCTTGAACGCTGGAGACAAGCTCAGGGGTCGAAGTTCCAAACCCCACCAGCGTCAATCCGATGAGGAGATCCGAAACGCCGAAACGGCGGGCGAGGGCGGTCGCCCCCCGGATCAGAATTTCCGCGCCAATCGTCAAAACGACGAGGCCGCCGGCGATCGATAACCAATCCATAGAGGGAAAACTCCGGAAAGTGGGCGCAGGCTATGTTGGGAGCGCGATCACTCTTGCCTAGAGGCGCCCGCCGGAAATTTCTAGCCGAGCGTGAAACAGGCCCTTGCGACCGCGACAAGGCGCGTTTCATCCGCCTGCCAACCGCTCGCCTCCATGAAGGCGATGCGTCGCCCCTGCCGGAGCAGTTTCACCCGTCCCGTCATATTTTCCGGGCGCGAGGACGACAGATAGTCGATCGAAATATTGGCGGTTGAGATGGCGGCGCCAGCTCTCGCGAAGAGATCCGCCTGCATTGAAAGTTCCAGAAAGGCGGCGATGACCCCGCCATGCAGCGCCCGGATCGCCGGGTTGCCGATATGCGTTTCATTAAAGGTGAGGCGAAAGACGATGTCGTCCTCGCCGCTCGCTTGAAAGCCGAGCCAGGAGGCAAGCGGCGCGCGGGAGGCGAACTCATGGATGCGGGAAAGGTGCGTCGTCACAGGCGCATCCCCTTCATTGGCCCCTTCGTGCCGACGATGAAGGCGCCGGCGCCCGTCGCCAGCAGCCGGCCATCCGCTTCCGTCGTCAGTTTACCGGAGACATAAGCGACGTCGCCTCTGATCGCCTCGCATTCGGCCGCGCATACGGCGCGAGCGCCAGGCGCGATCGTTCCGGCATAGTCGGTGCGCATATTGATCGTCGCTATCGTCTTTATTTCCTCAAGCGCTGTAAAGACCGCAAGCACGAATATCGAATCGATGACGATGGTGAAGAGCCCGCCATGCACCATCCCGTCGGCGCCGGCGAAGGCCGGGGGCAGGTCCATTGAAAAGGTCGCCTTGCCTTTCCCAATCAATATCGGCTTCAAAGCGAGTGTGCGGAACAGCGAATGCTCATGCGCTAGAAAATCGCGCGCCGCCCGCAGCATGCCGCCGATCGCAGGATTGATGTCGCCTGAGGATAGTTGATCGTTCATGTCAAAACCCAATCGCCGCTAAAACGGCCCCGAAACCTTTGAACGAGTTTTCAGGAGTCGCGCAGGCGTTCGTCCTGATACTGGATGCCCCAGCCGATAATCTGCCGCCACAGCGCTTCGGCCATTTCCGGGGGAAGGCCTTTTTCGGCGGCGCGCGCTTTGACTTTTTCGATCACCGCGCGATTGCGCCAGGGGACGTTTGCTTCCGCCGATTCCGCGCGCTTTAGCTCCCACATGCGATCGACATAGGACCAGCGTTCCGCGAGGAGATCGACAAGACCTAAATCGAGGCGGTCGATTTCGGCGCGCACGTCATCCCTCGTCCGGCATTCCTGAGGCTTTTTCATCGCAACGCTCCTTTACGCCCAGATTGCCTTAGTTCGCTTATCGAGGCGAGATCATCCGGCGGCTGATCTTGCCGCCTCGTAGCTTTCGAGCGCGTTAAGCCAGGCTTCCTCCTGCGCCGCTATCGCCGCGAGCAGCGCCGCGCGCTCCTTCTGCAGTTTGGTCGCCCGCGCGATATCGCGCGCATAAAGGCCGGGTTCGGCGAGAGCGGCGTCTATCCGGGGAAGGATCGCGCTTAATTCGCCAAGTCGCGCCTCGGCCGCCTCCGCCTTTTTCTTCAAAGGGGCGGCCGCTTCGCGCTGGGCCGCCGAGGATTGGCGCGCTGTCGCCCTCGGATCGGAGGTCTTGCGGGCGCCCTCTTGCGGCTCGGTCTTTTGCGCATCGAGAACCAGCGCGCGGTAGTCCTCAAGATCGCCGTCGAACGGCCCCGCAGCGCCATCCTTGACGAGCCACAAGCGGTCGGCGACGGCGCTCGCCAGATGCGCGTCGTGCGTGATCATGATGACCGCGCCCGCGTAATCGTTCAGCGCCTGCGACAGGCTCGCGCGCGCGTCGATGTCGAGATGGTTTGTCGGCTCGTCGAGGATGATGAGGTGCGGCCCGTTGAAGGTGATAAGGCCGAGCAGCAGCCGCGCCTTCTCGCCGCCCGAGAGTTTTTCGACTTTGGTGTCGGCTTTCTCCGCGCCGAAGCCGAGCGCGGCGGTCGCGCTGCGCCTTTGCGCTTCGGTCGCGTCCGGCAACAACTCGCGAACATGATCATAGGGCGAGCAGGCAGGTTTTAATTCGTCGAGCTGGTGCTGCGAGAAATAGGCGATATCGAGTTTTTTGTGTTTGAAGATCTCGCCGCCAAGCAAAGGGAGCCGCCCGGCCAGCGATTTGACGAGCGTCGATTTTCCCTCGCCGTTCGGCCCTAAAATGGCGATCCGGTCATCCTGATCGATCCTGAGATTGATTTTGCGCAGGACGGGCTTGCCCTCGACATAGCCAAGATCGGCCTCAACGAGGCGGATGATCGGCGGCGCCATCGGCTTTGGGTTTTTGAAGGCGAACCCGGTAGTGCGCTCTTCGGCCGGTTCGGCCAGCACCTGCATTTTTTCGAGCGCCTTGATGCGGCTTTGCGCCTGCTTTGCTTTCGACGCCTTGGCGCGG
>JBBTJH010000344.1:0-3837 GCA_038059555.1 Pseudomonadota bacterium
GCCGCCATGCCGGCTTCCTTCACTTGTTGAGAGGCGTGGATTTTTGATTGTTAAGATTCCTGTTCGCGCGCCGCCTGCTGTCCGGCTCTCAGCGCGGACTGCTCAGCTTTCCGGATCTCAACTTCGCGCTGCTGCTCAAGGCGTGCAAACTCGGTGTCGCGGGAGATTTCAAGGCGCTGCCTTTCCGCGTCGAGATTTTTCCGCTCGATTTCAACCCGCGTTTCCTGCTCGATATCGTTGCGCTTTTTGCGGCGCGCCTCGATTTCCTCGGTAAGCTTGGTGAGGCCTTCCGCGTCAAAGGCGTTGTCGGGGTTGAAATATTCCTTCGACGTCTGGTCGAGGCCGGTCAGCGACACCGATTCAAGCTCGAGCCCATTCTTCAAAATATCCTCGGAAACCGCCAGCTGGACCTTTTGGACGAAATCGACGCGTTTCTCGTGCAATTCCTCCATCGCCATTTCCGCCGCGACGGCGCGCAGCGCATCGACGAATTTTCCCTCGACCAGTTCTTTAAGATGCTGAGGCGTCATGGTCCGGCGGCCGAGCGTTTGCGCGGCATTGGCGATCGATTCGATCGTCGGCTTCACTCGCACGTAAAATTCAGACTGCACATCGACGCGCATGCGGTCGCGCGTGATTAGCGCCTGTTCCTGGTGCCGCACGACTTCAAGGCGCAACGTGTTCATGTTGACCGGGATCGTCTCGTGCAGAATTGGGAACACCAGCGCGCCGCCGTTCATGATGACGCGCTGGCCGCCAAAGCCGGTTCTGACGAAAGAGATTTCCTTCGACGAGCGGCGGTAGAGCCGCGCCACGACGAGACCGAGGATCAACAGCAATACGATGATCGTGCCGGCAGAAATTCCAAAGCTCATGATGTCCCCGCTAAGCATTTAAATCTCCAGGTTTTGAAATTGAGAGGGCAGGCGAGTTATTGAGGGCGCCGCGATAAGCGGCCCCGGATTTTTCAACGACGAGAATTTCCGCGCCTTCATGAAACGCGGCGCCGTCTTCGTCAGGCTCGATCAATATGTAATGCGTCAGCCCGCGGCTGTCGGTCAGTTTCGCTTCAGCGGGCGCGCCTCGGCGCGCAGCGCCGCGGATGACGGTTGCAACGCGGCCGATGAAACTGTCGGCGGAGACCGCATCAGTTTCCTCGCGCGGCATGATCCGGGCGATGACGCCGCCCAACAGGCGCGTTATCGGAAGCGCGGCCGCGAGGGCGGCGGGCGCGGCGAAGACCAGCGGCAAGGGAGCGCCCCCAACCGCCGCGCTGAACCGCTGCAGCAAGACGCCGGAGAGGCCGAAGCCGGCAAGAAGCGTTGCGAAAACGATCAGCACGGGAACCTTGCCGACATAGAGCCACGCGAACAGCTTTCCGATCGCGTCGCCGCCGCTTATGTCGGCGCCATCGGCATCGACGTCCATCTCCATTTCCGGAAAGAGGCCGTCGACAAGACCTGAGAACGCGACGCCGAACAACAGCCCCGCGAGTTCAAGCGCGGCGATCATCGTCATCACCATCAAGGCGATAGTGAACGGCGCAAAGGGCGGGCTGAAAATATCCATTTGTCACTCCTTCGCGGGCGGGGCGCCGGCCGCGTCCGCGATCAGCGCGTCGAGTTCTGCAAGTTTTGCAGCGAGCCGTCGGCGATCGGCGCTGTCGGTGTTGGAAAGCAGTAAGGCTTCAAGCCCGGCCGCTTCCGCATCGATCGCCGCAAGGTCGCGCTTAAGGTCCTGGACTTCACGCTCGCTTTCGAGGCGCCGTTGAACGGCGGCGCGCGCAAGATCGTCGCGTCCTTGCGCAATCGCGAATTCAGCCTTCGCCGCGAGATCGCCGGCCGCCGCGCCGCGCTGGCGGCTTTCGATCCGCCGGCGCGCGGCGAGGGCGGCTCCAAGGCGCGATCTCAACTCATCGATCCGCCGCTCGACTGCATTCGGCGTGAAGGCTGCGCTTTCGCTCTGAGGCCCCAATTCAAGAAAATCGGCAAGCCGGCGGCGAATAGTCGCCTGTAATCGCTCTATTGTTCCGCTGGTGATTTTTCCGCTCCCGCTCATAATGACTAGATCGCCTTTATGCGGGGCTCTTTCAAGATTGACGGGCGGCTAAATCGGACAGCCGAGAGAACGGCCTTGGCGCCGCCTCCATTGACCCCGCCGCCGCGGCGCCTATTGTGCGGCGCGATATCGCAAAACCGAGGGTCAAATGACGGATGTGGCGGTCATCGGCGGCGTGCCGGGCGACGAGGGCTAGGGCAAGATCGTGGACTGGCTCTCTGCGAGAGCCGATGTCGTCGTGCGGTTTCAGGGCGGGCACAATGCCGGCCACACGCTTGTCATCGACGGCAAGGTCTACAAATTGTCGCTGCTGCCGTCGGGCGTCGTTCGCGAAGGGCGCCTCGGCGTCATCGGGTCCGGCGTCGTCGTCGATCCTTGGGCGTTGCTTGCCGAAATCGCCCGCGTTGAAGCGCAAGGCGTCAAGGTCACCGCCGAGAGCCTCGCGGTCGCCGAGAACGCGAGCTTAATCCTTCCTGTCCATTCCGAGCTGGACGCGATGCGCGAGGGCGCGGCGACCGGCGTCAAAATCGGCACGACCAAACGCGGCATCGGCCCCGCTTACGAAGACCGCGCCGGAAGGCGCGCCATTCGCGCGGTCGATCTTCTTTATACGGACACATTGCCCGGAAAGATTGAAAATCTCCTCGTTCATCACAACGCGATCCGCCGCGGCCTTGGCGCCGCTGAGGTCGATGCGGGCGCCCTCACTCAAAAGCTGATCGAGGTCGCGCCGAAAATCGCGCCGTTTGTAAAGCCCGTCTGGAAGCTGCTGCATGAGGCGAGGAAAGACGGCAAGCGCATCCTGTTTGAAGGCGCGCAGGGCGTTCTCCTCGATATCGATCACGGCACTTATCCCTATGTCACCTCGTCGAACACGGTAGCGGGGCAAGCGGCCACGGGCTCGGGCCTTGGGCCGCGCGCCGTCGGCTATGTGCTCGGCATTGTGAAGGCCTATACGACGCGCGTCGGCGAAGGGCCGTTCCCGACAGAGCTCACCGACAAGATCGGCGACCGGCTTGGCGAGCGCGGCCATGAATTCGGCACGGTGACGGGGCGAAAGCGCCGTTGCGGCTGGTTCGACGCAGCGCTCGTGCGGCAAGCGCTGAAAGTCGCCGGCGTTGACGGCGTCGCGCTCACAAAACTCGACGTCCTCGACGGCTTTGACGAACTGAAAGTCTCCGTCGGTTATGACATCGACGGCGCGCGTTACGATTATCTCCCCGCAGGGCTCGACGCGCAAAAATCGGTCAAACCAATCTACGAGACGATGGAAGGATGGAAAGGCTCAACCGTCGGCGCAAGGTCGTGGGCGGATCTTCCGGCCGAGGCCGTCAAATATGTTCGCCGCCTCGAAGAGCTCATTGAAACCCCGGTCGCGCTGGTCTCGACAAGCCCGGAGCGCGAAGACGTCATTTTGATGAAGGATCCGTTCGGGGTGTAGGGCGGGCTTTAGCCCGCCTACTCCAAAGACGCGAAAACCTCGTCAGCTTTTCCCCAAAACAGCGGCTTGAACGCGAGAGGCCTTAGGCCTTACGCTTTTTCTTGAGCGCTTGGCTCACGGCTCTTTGACAATTGAAGAAGGCTTTCGTCGCGGCGACTAATGGCTGCACGCAAGATGAAAGGATGGCGGACGCGCATGTCAAAAATTCCCCAGAAAATTGTATCCGCCTTATACGGACAAAACCGCTGAACCCCGCATGGAGACTGGAAATAAACCCGGGTCCGGTGCGGGCATTATCCGGAGAGTACGGATTATCTCGCGGGCGCATGATCGCCGAA
>JBBTJH010000345.1:0-4493 GCA_038059555.1 Pseudomonadota bacterium
GCGGAACCCTTGATCAGCGCCGCGAACCTTTCGGGTTCGCGCGCGGCCGCAACGCCGAGCCCTCCCAGCACATTTGCCGGCTCCGCAAGCTGCTGGAGGATGGCGTTATGAGGAATGGCGCGCAACGACCGCGCGATATCGTCCTTGGAAGCGCCGCTTTGGCGACGCACTTTACGCGAGCCCGTCGATGGAAGGAGATTAGGCGCAAACGTCGATAACGCGGCTTGATAATGCGGGTTCGCGAACAGCGCCTCCTGCCAGGCTTTCACGGTGCGATAAACGTCCCAGGAAAAATTGATGTCGCCATAGAACCGGTCATCCGGCGATTTGCCAGGCCGTCGCTGCGACCACGCGAACACCGCCTGCATTGTCGCTCTGGCGAGCGTCGGCGTTTGAAAGTGCAAAAACCCGTCGCCGCCCTGAAAGCTGCATTCGGCGTTGAGCGCGATTCCATCGCGCGCAAATCGAGCCCTTGCCCACGGCGTCATCAGATGGTCAAGGCGGGAGTTGAAATCTCCCGGATGGCCGCCGCGACCCATCGATTCGCCATGCGTGTTGAATATTACAACTTCGATATCGCGTATCTCTCGGGCCGCGAGCGCGCGGGAGACAAGAATGTGCAGCCGCTCGATTGCAAGATCGGCCGCAATTTGCCCCATGAACCTCCCGCTGTCCGAAAATCCGCACTGAATTGAGATGCGCCCGCGCTTTCGCACGTAGTCGACAAACTCCTCCTCTTCGAGCAGCCGTTCAACAAACCTTCCGCCGCGCTCGATCGCATCGGGCGTTTCAAACAGCGGCGAGATATCGAGTTTGTGGTCAACGCCGTAGAGGCGGGCGAGATAAATGGCTCCCATAACTGTGGCGGGCGCTTCGACTTCGGCGATTAAAAACCGCAACGGCGTATCGCTATCGACATGCTTTAGAATTTGCGCGCAGAGCATCAGCTGGCGGCGCGCCGTCATCTGTTCTTGAAATATGCTCCCGAAATTGATGGCTTTCTGACGAACGCCGGCGGTTTTGGCGGCGGCGGCGTCGAGCGCGGTGCGATCCAGAAACTCCCGGCCGGGCGCGAAACCCAGATCGGCGCGCAACGCCGAGCGTATTTGCGCGGCGTTGACGCGAAGGTGAATTCGCGCAACGCCCAGGCCGAGGATGTCCATTTCGCTTCGTAAAACGCAAAGCTTGAGTTTCACCTCGTCGCTTGCGGTCTCTATAAGGCGGCCGATTTTATCCTTGACGCCGTAAGAGATAGCAATCTTTCATGGCGATCCTCCGTCAGACGGTTCGCCGCTGCAACCATGGCGGCGGGGTCATCCAGTTTTGCGGAGAAAAATTGCGCCTGTTCGTCCGCTTCACTCGCCGCGTCTGCAAGCTCGCGGGCGATTTCTTCAGCGCCGGGGAGCTCGGCAAGCGTTTGCGAGTAACGGGAGAGTTGAACCGCCTTTTCTTCTAGTCTCAGCCTTAGCGTCGTCCCCCAATGGATATCGGTTCGGCCATCGAGATCATATCCAACCCATGTCGCAAGACTGAGGAGCGCGGGACGCGCCTTCCACCATACGCCGGGATACCGCGACCTTAGCCACAAAAAGCAAGCGGAATAGAGGTCGCCCAGCGCGGCTTGCGCATGCGCGATTGCAGTTTGCACGTCCTCATGCTCGTCAAGAAGCGAAATAGCCGGATCGGGCGCGTGCGCGGCGTTGGAGGCTTGATGCGTTTTGTCGCCCGACGCCAACGCTCCTATATCGTCGCGAAGTTGTCGGGAGAGGGCAAAAGTCGGATGCCCCGTGAAAACAACGCCCGCGCCAGTTTGCGCCAAGAAGTCTTTGACCTCGCCAAATTCAGCCCCCTCGCGCGAGGCCAGCGCATTTTCAAGGACGCTCGTCCAATCGGCAGAGCGCGCTTTGGCTTTGAGCCTTTCCGCACGCGCCGTCAGCGCATCATCGCTGATCGACTTTGCAAGAGCGCTAAGTTCGTCGCAGCTGATTTCACCTCGGACCAAGCGGTCCCAGAGATCGATCGTCAGCATTCTGACGCCGCTCGCGAGCGGATCGCTTAACGCCGCCTGCTGATGCAGGGCGAGCCTCTCACCGCACCAAGCGCGAAGGCGCAGCTTTTTCGTGTCGACTTCTTCCGCCATCGGCGCCTCCATGCGGAGTTTTCACTTGCATTGAAGCAACGCTCTATCAAGCGCGATTTTCCACTCGGCGCGCAACTTTCCGCGATCCTCGCTCGGCATGCTCGGCTCAAATACTCTGCCAGTTCTCCGAAGCCCACTGATATCCGCGAGCGAGCCGAAGACGCCCGCTTGAACTCCTGCCAGAAAAGCTGCGCCAAGCGCTGTCGTTTCCATGACGACAGGCCGGTCGACCGGGGCGTTCTGGATGTCGGCGAGAAACTGCATCAGCCAGTTGTTGGCGACCATGCCGCCATCGACTTTGAGCGCTTTGCACGGCGCGCCGTCGGCCGCCATCGCCTCAATGAGATCGGCTGTTTGATAAGCGACGCACTCAAGCGCCGCCCGGGCAAGCTCCGCCCTTCCTGATCCGCGCGTCAGGCCGCAAACAATCCCGCGCGCGTCGGCCGCCCAATGCGGCGCGCCAAGCCCCGCGAAGGCCGGCACCAGATAAACGCCGCCATTTGATTGCAGAGAAGCCGCGAGCGCTTCGGTCTCTGCGGAGGTTTTGATGACGCCGAGAGAATCTCGAAGCCATTGAACGGCCGCCCCCGCAATAAAAATCGATCCTTCGAGCGCGAAGTGGGTTTTTCCGTCGATGCGTCGGCCAATCGTGGTGAGAAGGCGGTTGCGAGACAGGGAAAATTCTGAAATCGGCGCCAGCACGAAGCACCCCGTGCCATAGGTGCTTTTGATATCGCCCGGATCAAAGCACGCCTGCCCGACCGCTGCAGATTGCTGATCGCCGATCATGGAATAGACCGGGATCGGCTTGCCGAACCATTCCGGTTTGGAAGCGCCGAAATCGCTGATGTTGTCCCGTACGTGGGGAAGGATCGCCCCCGGCACGCGGAAGAGATCGAGCAAATCGTCGTCCCATTTGCCGGCGCGAATGTTAAAAAGGCTTGTCCGGCTGGCGTTTGTCGCATCGGTCAGATGCGCGCCGCCGGTCAGTCGAGCCAGCAAAAAACTGTCTATGGTTCCAAAGGCAAGTTCGCCGCTTTCGGCGCGGCGCCGCGCCCCCTCGACATTATCCAGCATCCACGCGGCTTTCGTCGCGGAAAAATACGGGTCCAGAAAAAGCCCGGTTTTCTCGTGCACCATTTTTTCATGGCCGGCTTTTTTCAACGTCTCGCAGGCCAAGGATGTGCGGCGATCTTGCCAAACGATCGCATTGAAAATCGGCTTCAGGGTTTTTCGATCCCAGATGACGCTCGTCTCGCGCTGATTGGTGATGCCGATCGCGACGATCTCTCCGCCTGCGGATTGGGCGGCGTTGATCGCCTGCCGCGCGGTTCGCAGCGTCGTTTCCCAGATCGCTTCCGGGTCGTGCTCGACCCATCCCGGTTGCGGAAAAATCTGCGGGAACTCTTCTTGCGCAACCGCCATTATCGATGCCGCGCCGTCGATGGCGAGCGCCCGGCTCGACGTCGTCCCCTGGTCAATTGCGAGAATAACCGGCTTGCGCGCCATACTCGATCTCCCGTGTGCCCGCATCAATCATAAATCACACCGGCCCCGGAATGCGAGCCCGTGATGAAGGCTGTTTGGAACATGGCGGTCATGGGGCGCGTGCTTGCCGTACCGGCCAAAAGGTCTCATTCTCGTCCCATAAATCTCGGGAAGGGTGCGCAGATGAGATGGAGGGGCGTATTGGCTGCGGTTGCCGCAGTTGCTGCGACGCCTGTATTGGCGGACGACATCCTCATCGAAAATGTGACGGGCTTGCGAGGGATATGTTCGCCGGCCTCGTTTTGTTCGATGAGGACCCCATGATTGACATCGATAACGCCAGATCAATCTCCGCTGTCATCAACCGGGATGCTCTCGCACTCGCCGGAGAGATTTCGCCATGAAAGATGCAATCGTTGCCGGCAAAAAGCCGCGCCTCATCAAAATGGAGAAAAAAGGCGACACTGTAATGTGGTGCGCCTGCGGAAGGAGCACCCGTCAGCCTTTTTGCGACGGATCGCATAAGGGGACGAGCTTTACTCCGGTTCGCCTCACGGCAAGCAAGGACGGAGAGGAAGCGCTTTTATGCCTTTGCAAGCGAACCCGCACGCCGCCCTATTGCGACGGCTCGCACAACGGCCTTGACGCTAAATACGGCACGCCATCGGAGGAGCAGTCTGAAGAACAAGCTATCGATTGGGCCGGGGCTGAGCTCGTCTCAAGAAGCGATGGGCAATACGGCCGCGCACGCCTTGACGGCGACTGCTTCGTTCTGACGCCGCATCTGGATAAAGAACCGTCAGCGGACGACTGGCGCGCTTTGGCGACAATCGGCAACTCCGATGGCGCCGACAAGCTCTCGCAA
>JBBTJH010000346.1:0-4748 GCA_038059555.1 Pseudomonadota bacterium
TTCGGGGGGCATCCAGGAAAGCAAATGACCGGTCAGAATCAAAAAAGATCAGACGCCATCACCAAAGGCCCGGCCCGCGCGCCGGCTAGAGCGATGCTGCGCGGTGCGGGGTACACGGATGAAGATCTCGCGCGGCCGCTGATCGCGGTCGTCAACACCTGGTCGACGGTGACGCCGTGCAATCTCCATCTCGCCGATCTCGCCGAGCCGGTGAGAAAAGGCGTGCGCGAGGGAGGAGGCACGCCGGTCGATTTCAATACGATTGTCGTCTCCGACGGCATCACCATGGGCGCGGACGGCATGCGCGCGTCGCTGATCTCGCGCGAGGCGATCGCCGATTCTATCGAGCTTGTCGTGCGCGGCCATTCGCTTGACGGCGCGATCATCATCGTCGGCTGCGACAAGACGATCCCTGCGGCGGCGATGGCGTTGGCGCGCCTTGATATTCCGGGTGTCGTCTTTTACGGCGGCACGATTTTGCCGGGCCGCTGCGAAGGGCGCGACCTTTCGATCCAGGATGTGTTTGAGGCGGTTGGCGCGCACGCGGCAGGAACAATCGACGATAAAGAGCTCGATCAGATCGAGCGCGCCGCCTGTCCGGGGGCCGGCGCCTGCGGCGGGCAATTCACCGCCAACACCATGGCGATGGCGCTCGCTTTTCTCGGCCTCGCGCCGATCGGCGCCGGCGACGTGCCGGCCGTCGATCCCGGCAAAAAGGCGGAGGCCGAGCGCTGCGGCCGCCTTATCGCCGCGCGCACGCTAGAGGCCAAGAGCGCGCGCGATTTCATTACGCCGGCATCGTTGCGCAACGCCGCGACTGCGGTTGTCGCGAGCGGCGGCTCAACCAACGCCGTTCTCCATCTTGCAGCGATCGCCGCGGAGGCGGGCGTTCCCTTTTCCATCGATCTCTTCGACGCGCTCTCGCGCAAGACGCCGGTGATCACCGATCTAAAGCCCGGCGGCAAATATCTGGCGCGCGATCTTTATGCGGCGGGCGGCGTACGCTTATTCGGCAAGCGGCTGATGGAAGGTCGCGCGATCGAGGACGCGCCGACGGTCAGCGGCAAGTCGCTGTTCGAGGAATTCAACAGCGCGCAAGAAACACCCGGGCAACGCGTCATCGGCGAAGTCGCCAAACCATTCAAAGCGACGGGCGGCCTTAGAATTCTTTATGGCGACGTTGCGCCAGACGGCGCAGTGCTGAAAACCGCCGGCTATGGCGACGGCGCGTTCGAGGGGCGCGCGCGCATTTTCGACTGCGAAGAGGATGCGTTCGCGGCAGTCTCAAAGCGTGAAATCAAATCCGGCGACGTTGTCGTCATCCGCTATGAAGGGCCAAGGGGCGGGCCCGGCATGCGCGAAATGCTCGGCGTCACCGCAGCGCTCGCGGGGCAGGGCCTTGCGGGCAAGGTCGCGCTCCTCACCGACGGGCGTTTTTCGGGTGCGAGCCACGGCTTTGTCATCGGCCATATTTCGCCAGAAGCGGCGAATGGCGGCCCGATAGCCTTGTTGAAGGACGGCGATCTTATCCGCATCGACGCCGAAAAGCGCCGCATCGACGCGGATATCGACTGGCCGGCGCGCAAAGCCGCGCATCAGCCGCGCCCGCAAAAATTCCTCGGCGGCGTTTTCGACAAATACGCGCGCCTCGTTTCGTCGGCGTCAAAAGGCGCGGTGACGGTATGCAAGGAATGAGAGCGAATTTCCCACTCTGCTCATCCCGGCTTTCGCCGGGATGAGCAGTGAGTGGGTTCAACAAATGCGAAACTATGAAGGAACGGATTAGATGAGAGTATACACCGAACAAGACGCGAACCCCGCTGCCGTAAAATCGGCGCCCGTCGCTGTCGTCGGCTATGGCAGCCAGGGACGCGCGCATGCGATGAATTTGAAGGCGTCCGGATGCGACGTTGTCGTCGGCCTGCGCGATGGCAGCGCAACCGCGAAAAAGGCGCGCGAAGACGGGCTTGAAGTCGCGTCGGTCGCAAAAGCCGTTGCGGGCGCCAAGCTCGTTGCGATTTTAACGCCGGACATGAGCCACGAGAAAATCTTCAACGAGGAGGTTGCGCCAAACCTTCAACCTGGCGCGGCGCTGCTGTTCGCGCATGGCTTTACTGTTCTCTATGGGCGCGTGAAGGCGCCAAAAAACGTCGACGTCATCATGGTCGCCCCCAAGGGGCCCGGCGATCTCGTCCGCCGCGAATATCAGCGCGGGCGCGGCGTTCCCTGCCTTTTCGCCGTGCATCAAGACGCGACGGGAACGGCGAAAGAGCGCGCCATCGCTTACGCGAGCCTGATCGGCGGCACGGTCGCCGGCGCAATTGAGACGACGTTCCGCGAAGAGACCGAAACCGATCTTTTCGGCGAACAGGCGGTCCTTTGCGGCGGCGCTTCCGAGCTTGTGATCGCCGGGTTCGAAACGCTCGTCGAAGCCGGCTACCAGCCGGAAATCGCCTATTACGAGTGCATGCATGAGCTAAAGCTGATTGTCGATCTTTTCTACGAAGGCGGCATATCGAAAATGCATGACTTCATTTCGGAAACCGCCAAATACGGCGACATGGTTTCGGGGCCGCGCGTCATCAACGCCGAAACCAAACAGCGCATGCGCGAGGTTTTGAAAGACATTCAAACCGGGAATTTCGCTCGCGACTGGATCCTCGAAAATCAGGCCGGAAAACCGCGTTACGCGCAAATGCTTGAAGCCGATCTCAACCATCCGATCGAAAAAGTCGGCAAGGATTTGCGCGCGCGGATGTCATGGCTGAAGCCCGGCGCGAACACGAAAGACGATTGAGCGATGAGCGTGAACCACCCTCGCGTCATCCCGGAAAATCGCGAAGCGATTTATCCGGGACCTCGTGCGGCCGATGGACCCCATCCTCACGGGGTCCCGGCTCTCGCTGCGCTCGGCCGGGATGACATCCCGGCCGAGGCGCCGCTCACCAAACCAGGCGCCGAATTGCTGCTAGATGCGATGGAAGAGCAGGGCGTCGAAGTCATTTTCGGCTATCCGGGCGGGGCGGTGTTGCCGATCTATGATGCGCTTTTTAAACGCGACGCCATTCGCCATGTGATGGTTCGGCACGAACAAGGCGCCGTGCACGCCGCCGAAGGCTATGCACGCTCAACCGGCAAGGTCGGCGTCGTGCTGGTGACGTCGGGGCCGGGGGCCACCAACGCCGTGACGGGGCTGACCGACGCGCTCCTCGATTCAATTCCGCTTGTCTGCATCACCGGGCAAGTCGCTCGGGCGCTGATCGGCTCCGACGCTTTTCAGGAATGCGACACCGTCGGCATCACGCGATCCTGCACCAAATATAACTATCTGGCGCCGTCGGCGGACAAAGTCTCATCGATCGTTCACGAGGCGTTTCATATCGCGAGGAACGGCCGTCCGGGCCCCGTCGTCATCGATATTCCAAAAGACGTGCAATTCGAGCAGGGGCGTTACACGGCGCGCGCCGATACGAAAAAACGCGACTGCACTGTAACGCCTCCGATCAATCAGGCCCTCATCGAACAGACGGTCGAGTTGATGCGTCATGCGCGCCGGCCCGTTTTGTACACCGGCGGGGGCGTCATCAACGCCGGCCGCAGCGCGAGCGAGGCGCTGCGCGCGCTCGCGCGAGAGACCGGGTTTCCGGTGACGTCGACGCTGATGGGCCTTGGCGCATTCCCGGCGTCCGATCCCCAATGGCTCGGCATGCTCGGCATGCACGGCAGCCTTGAGGCCAACAGCGCGATGCATGACTGCGATCTGATGATTGCGATCGGCGCGCGCTTTGACGATCGCATCACCGGGCGCCTCGACGCCTTCTCGCCGAATTCGCGTAAGGTCCACATCGATATCGACCCGTCGTCGATCAACAAAAACGTGCGCGTCGATATCGGCATTGTCGGAAACGCCGGCGCGGTGACGGAGGCGATCCTCGCCGAATGGCGCCGCCGCAGCGCAAGGGAGCCCTATGACCGGGCGCGCTCCGATCAGTGGCGCACGCAGATCGGCAAATGGCGGGCGAAAAAATCGTTCAGCTATGAAAAAAGCGATGCGAGCATCAAACCGCAATATGCGGTCGAGCGCCTCTACGCGCTGACGCGCGGGCGCGACGTCTATGTGACGACGGAAGTCGGCCAACACCAGATGTGGGCGGCGCAGCACTTTCACTTCGATGAGCCGAACCGCTGGATGACCTCCGGCGGGCTCGGCACGATGGGCTACGGTCTTCCCGCCGCGATCGGCGTTCAGGCTGCGCACCCGGATGCGCTCGTCATCGACATCGCTGGCGATGCTTCGGTGCAGATGACGATGCAGGAAATGTCGACAGCGGTGCAACATGGCCTGCCGGTGAAGATTTTCATTCTTAACAACGCCTATCTCGGCATGGTGCGCCAGTGGCAGGAATTGCTGCATGGCGGGCGCTATTCACATTCCTATTCGGAGAGCCTTCCCGATTTTGTAAAACTTGCCGAAGCTTATGGCGGCGTCGGCCTCAGGGCGCGAACGCCGGCCGAGCTCGACGCGAAGATCATGGAAATGATCGACGTCAAAAAGCCGGTCATTTTCGATTGCGTCGTGACGCAGGAAGAAAACGTCTTCCCGATGATCCCGTCGGGCGCCGCTCATAATGAAATGCTGTTCGGCGGCCATGAAGTGACCGGCGACGAAATTGGCGAAAAAGGAAAGGCGCTCGTTTGATGGCCGAAGAACTCGCCTCTCTTTCCGTTTATCCGGTGACGCGCGCCGA
>JBBTJH010000347.1:0-4903 GCA_038059555.1 Pseudomonadota bacterium
CTGTAAAACTTTGAAGATGCTGGCGCGCGATGACGACCTTTTGTACTTCCGATGCGCCTTCGTAAATTCGGAGCGCACGGATCTCGCGATAAAGCTCTTCGACTTTCGAGCCCTTTTTGACGCCGAGCCCGCCGAACATTTGAACCGCTTTGTCGATCACATTCTGCGCCTGATCGGTCGCGTAGAGTTTCGCCATCGCCGCCTCGCGCGTGACGCGGGTTTTCTTCACATCCTTCGTCCACGCCGAGCGATAAACGAGCAAAGCGGAGGCGTCGATGTCGAGCGCCATTTCGGCGAGACGCTCTTGCGCGATCGGCTGGTCGGCGAGCGTTGCGCCAAACATCTGGCGCGTCATTGCGCGCGTGGTCGCCTCATCGAGCGCGCGGCGCGCAAAGCCCAAAGCCGCAGCGCCAACGGTCGTCCTGAAGATGTCGAGCGTTCCAAGCGCGATCTTCAAGCCGTCGCCTTCGGCGCCGATAAGATGACCGGCAGGGATAGCGCAATCCTTGAAGCGAAGGCGCGCGAGCGGGTGGGGCGCGATGACCTCGATGCGTTCGGCGATCGAAAAGCCCTTGATGTTGGCGTCGAGAACGACGGCGGAAACGCCGCGCGAGCCCTCGCCGGTGCGGGCGAAGAGCGTATAGAAATCGGCGATGCCGCCGTTTGAGATCCACGTCTTTTCGCCGGTCGCGGAATAATGATCGCCGTTCAGCGATAGCGACGTTGTCATCGCGGCGACGTCAGAGCCGGCGTTTTCTTCAGATAACGCGAAGGCGGCGATCTTCTCGCCCGAAGCGACGGCGGGAAGGTAGCGCTGCTTCAGCGCGTCAGAGCCGAATGTCGAAATCGCGCCGGAGCCGAGGCCCTGCATCGCGAACGCAAAATCGGCGAGCCCTGAATGGCGCGCCAGCGTTTCGCGGATGATCGAAAGCGAGCGGACGTCCAACGTTTTCAAGGCGCCGCCGAATTCTTGCGGGACGCAATAGCGCAGCCAGCCGCCAAGCCCCAGCGCCTTTACGAGCGCGCGGCATGTCTCATCGACGTTGTCATGCGCGCCGGGCGCGTCGACGATTGCGGGAAGCTCGGCCGCCGCCCACTCGTCGAGACTCAGCGCGAGCGCTTTGTGCTCGGGGTCGAAAAACGGCCAGTCGAGGAAGGATCTGTCGGTCATTTAATCGCCTTTGAATACCGGTTTTTCTTTCGCCACGAAGGCGTCATAGGCGCGCTTGAAGTCATTCGTCTTCATGCAGATTGCTTGCGCCTGCGCCTCGGCCTCGATCGCGGCGTCGAGACCCATCTCCCATTCCATGTTGAGCTGGTTCTTGGTGACGCCATTGGCGAAAGTCGGGCCGGCCGCCAATTTGATCGCCATCGCCATTGCGTGATCGTCGAGCTTGTCGGCCGGCACGATGGCGTTGAAAAAGCCCCAGGCGAGGCCTTCTTCGGCGCTCATCGTCCGCCCGAAATACAAAAGCTCCGACGCGCGCCCATGCCCGATGAGGCGCGGCAGGATCGCGCAGGCCCCCATATCGCAGCCGGCGAGCCCGACGCGGTTGAAGAGAAACGCGGTCTTGGCGTCCGGCGCCGCGTAGCGCACATCCGACGCCATCGAGATGATCGCGCCGGCGCCGACGGAAACGCCGTCGACCGCGGCGATGATCGGCTGCGGACAATGGCGCATCGCTTTGACGAGATCGCCGGTCATGCGGGTGAAATCGAGGAGCTCCGGCATGCCCATTTTAGTGAGCGGCCCGATAATGTCGTGAACGTCGCCGCCGGAACAAAAATTGCCGCCTTCGCCGCCGAACACGATGACATGAACGTCCTTGACGTACACAAGCTCGCGAAACGTATCGCGGAGCTCGGCGTAGGAGTCGAACGTCAAAGGGTTTTTGCGCTCGGGCCGGTTCAGCGACACGCGCGCGACGCCGTCCTTATACGCCCATTTGAAATGTTTCGGCTTAAAGCTTTCGGGTTTCATGCAGCGTCCTTGGTTGAGCGGGCGATGTTGACGGGATCTATTTGCACAAGAAGCCGGCGCAGTGATTTCATCTGCGCGGGCGTCAGCGCTTCAAAGGCGCAGTCGATCCACTGGCGGTGCTCGGCCGCCATGCCGGCGAACAGTTTCGCGCCTTTTTTGGTCAGCGAGAAAATCGCGGCGCGGCCATCTTCAGGGTCGCTGATGCGCCGCACGAGCCCTTCGCGGATCAGCGGCGCCGTCACTTGCGTCGTTGCGCCGTCCGAGACCATGAGACGCTCGGTCAACGCGCCGGCGCGAAGCCCTTCGGCGCCTGCGCGATCGAGTGCGGAGAGCACGTCAAAGCGCGAGATCGAATGGCCAAAGCGTCCGCGAAGGCCCGTATCGACCGCTTTTTCAAGCCCGCGTGAGGCGCCAAGAAGCGCGAGCCAGGTGCGAACCGCGTCGCGATCATCGCTCATCCGGCAAGCTCCCCGCCATCGATGACGATCGACTGACCGTTGACGGACGCGGCGGCGTCGCTTGCAAGATAGAGCGCTGCGGCAGCGACTTCGCCGGGGTCAATGAGGCGGCCCATCGGATTGTCTTTGGCGAGCGCGCGCTTGGCGGCCTCTCGGTCGCCGCCCGTTTTGGCGGCAAGCCGCTCGACAGCGCCCTCGATCAGCGGCGTGTCGGCGAACCCCGGAGAGATCGCATTGAACGTGACGCCGCTTTTGGCGTGTTCAAGCGCCAGCGTTTTAATCCAGCCAAGGACCCCGTGCTTTGCGGCCGCGTAGGCGCCCGTATAGGGATAAGCGCGGTGCGAGGCGGTTGAGGCGATAACGATAAAGCGGCCCCATCCGCGCTCGATCATCGCCGGCGCGAAGGCCTGTGCGCAGGAAAATACGCTGGTCAGATTGACGGCGATCGCCTCGTCCCAAAGCGCGCGCGTCGTCTTCAGCGACGGCGCTGTCGGCGCGGCGCCGGCATTGGCGATGAATATGTCGATTGGGCCTGCGGCCTTGGCTGCGGCGGCGATCGACGCCTCGCTCGTCACGTCGATTTCAAGAAAGGGAAGGCCGGCCGCTTTCAGCTTAGCAGCATTTCGCCCCGCGATTGTCGTCGCGACGCCGGATGCGGCGAGCGCCTGCGCGATCGCAAGCCCGATGCCCGATCCGCCGCCGGTGATGAGAGCGCGTCTGGGGTTGGATGCCATCCTTAGTCTCCGCTCAATGCTCTTTATTTTAGATATAAACTAAATCGGGTCAAGAGGTATATTTTAGATATAAAATAACACGCCGTCCGCCTGTGCGGGCGGCAAGGGGCGCGGCTTTGACCGTGCCGCCTTGAGCCGGCGTCCTTGACCGGACGCCCTTGACCGGATTGGGGCGCCGGCCCACATCACCCCTCGCGTCAGACGGCCGGACGGCCGCGGGGGGCAACCCCCGAGGAAAGTCCGGGCTCCACCAAGACAAGGCGCCGGGTAACGCCCGGCCGGCAAGGCCCTTCGGGGCCGGGCTGAGGGAAAGCGCCGCAGAGAACGAACCGCCCCTTCAGAGGGGTAAGGGTGAAAAGGTGCGGTAAGAGCGCACCGCTCGACCGGCAACGGTTGAGGCATGGCAAGCCCCGCCTGGAGCAATGCCGAATAGGGACCGTGCGCTCGCAAGAGCAAGGGCGTCTTAGCCCCGAGCGGTCCGGGTTGGCAGCTGGAGGCGGCGCGCAAGCGCCGTCCAAGATGAATGGTCGTCGCCTCTCACGAGGAACAGAACCCGGCTTACAGGCCGTCTGACGCGCAATTTTTTTGTCTTCAACACCACGCTCCGCGCCGCATGGCGTAATCGATGGCAAGTGGCCGGCTGGCAGCATCGTCGGCGCGTTGATATAGGGGCGACATGCCCAATTCACTCGCGCCCTGGCCCGTATCCGCTCCCTTTATCCTGCGCCGCATGGCGGGCGCCTCCGATATCGACGCCTTCAACCATGTGAACAATGCGCGCTATATCGACTGGGCGAATGAGATCGCGTGGGCGCATTCGGATGCGCTGGGGCTGTCGATGGAGGATTACAAGCGCATCGGTTACGGCTGCGTCGTGTGGCGGCACGAATTCGATTATGTCGCGCCGGTCGTGCAGGGCGACGAGCTCGATGTCGCGACGTGGATTGCGGGAAACGACAATCGCGTGCGGCTCGTCCGCGCTTATGAAATGCGTATGGTAAAGACCGGCGCTGTAGTCTTCAGGGGTTGCACGAAGTTCGTCTGCATCGACATGAAAACGGGAAAGCCGGCGCGCATGCCGAAGGAGTTTGTTGAGGCGTATCGGCCGCAGGGGTGAGTTGCTTGATTCCTTGATCGCTCAAGAGGCCGCGCTTTCTTAACCTCCCTTGAAAAGGGAGGTCGGAGCGAAGCGACGGGAGGGTTTCTTCTTTCTTCGCACCATCTCGAACCCTCCCTTTCGCGCAAGAACGTCTTCGCTCCGCGAAGCCGTGCGCGAAAGCCCTCCCTTTTCAAGGGAGGGAAGAAGAGCGCTTCTTGCTTCTACCTCCCTTGAAAAGGGAGGTCGGCCCAGCCCCGCCGCCAAGGATCAATCAAGCCTAACGCGACAAATCATTTGCCGCAGCCGGTTCAATTTGAGATAGGCTGCTAGTGAAGCAAGGACGCAGCGCAATGCCCTCATTCGATATCGTTTCCGAAGTTGACCTCACCGAAGCCGACAACGCCATCCAGAACGTGATGCGCGAGATCGGTACGCGCTATGATTTCAAGGGGTCGAAATCGACGCTGGAGATGAAGGAAGGCGTTATCACCATCAACGCCGACGACGATTTGAAACTGAAACAGATGCACGAGCTTTTGCAAGGTCACATGCAGCGGCGCGGCATCGCGCCCGGATCGCTCGACTATCAAAAGGTCGAGCCGGCGGCCGGCCAGTCGGTCCGCCAGCTGGT
>JBBTJH010000348.1:0-7455 GCA_038059555.1 Pseudomonadota bacterium
GTCCCGCCCTTCGTCATGGGTAGTGACAATATAACGGTCTAGCAAGCGCCGATACGAGGAGAGCATTGCCGAACCCTTCGTCAGACGCTTAGGTCTTTCCCAAATGGGAGCTGATACATGGCCGTGAAGAAAAAAGAGCTAATCGAGGGCGCAAAGGCGCCGGCGTTTGACTTGGCCTGTGATCCGGAAGGAAGGGTCCAGCTCTCGGCGCTCAAGGGAAAGACTGTCGTCCTTTATTTTTATCCCAAGGACGACACGGCGGGATGCACGAGGGAGGCGGTCGATTTCTCAGGCGCCCTGAAAGCGTTCGCCAAAGCCGGCGCGGTTGTTGTCGGCGTCTCCAAGGATACAGTCGCCAAACATGCGAAATTCCGGGAAAAGCATAAGTTGACGGTCCCGCTCGCTTCCGACGAGGAAGGCGCGACCATCACCGCTTATGGCTCCTGGGTCGAAAAGACGCTCTACGGCCGGAAATATATGGGGATCGACCGATCAACCTTTTTGATCGATCCGGCCGGCGTCATCCGCCGGATCTGGCGCAAGGTTCGCGTGCCGGGCCATGTCGGCGAGGTTCTGGACGCGGTAAAGGCGCTTAACTCGAAATCGTAACTGGCGCATAAAGTGCGCATTTCTGCCGCGCCCCGGCGCCCTTCCGGCAGGAAGGGAGGCTGGAACGATCCTTGCGACAATCCGATCGAACAGCGAAAAATCGTTAAAAAAGAATGGTTATTTCATCACATAACAGTTGCGAAATGCCAACGGATCGGCTGCTATACGTTAAGGGGTGTAATCGTAGAACGCTTTCGGGCGTTTATCAGGGGCGACTTTGAATGAGCCGCAAGAAATCCGGCCAAGCGAAGCGTATTATCTCCCGCTGGTTCAAAGAGCGGCAGATCTACCACCGCAGTGACGGTGTCGTTCATTTTATTTCGATGTCCGCGCGCACCCAGATTGCGCTTGCAACGGTCATTGGGGCGGCCCTGCTCTGGGTCGCCTATGCGTCCGTCAACGTTGTTTTCAAAGAGCAGATCATCGTCGCCAAAGAACGCGATCGCCGCGTTATCGAGACTGTTTTCAACAAGCGATTGGCCCAGTCGCAGCGCGCCTATGACGACGTCAGCTCGCTGAACGTCATCATGCAGCAGGAATTTGACGCCACGATGGCGGAAATTTCTTCGCGCCATCAAACGCTTAAGAGCATGGTCGAGCGCAAGGCGTCGGCCGACGCCGACCTCGAAACGCTGGCGAAGGGTCTTTCGGAGGCCGGATCACCGAACGGCCAGAAGCCGGCTAACGGCAATCGTATCATGATCGACGTCGCGCCGGCCGAGCCGACCCCGCGGCAGTCTCGGGTCTCGCTGCTGCGCCGGCAGGCGACGCGCGAAGCCAACGCCCAGGGAACCCAAATCCCCCTCAACAGCCCCGCCGCTCCCGCCCTGCAGCAGATGCGGTCTGCTTCAGCTGACCTTTATGTCGAGCAGGTCCTTTTGCTCGCCTCGCTGGAGGAAAGATCTGAAAAGCAAGTCGATGAATTGCGGATGGTTCTCGCCAGCACCGGGGTCGGCGCTGAAAACCTCGTCCAGGCGCCTAAAATCTCGAACATGGTGCTGGCTCAAGGCGGGCCGTTTATCGATGCCTCCAATCTGTCGAGCGCGAATTCGACGTTTTTCCGGCATGCAAATCGCGCCGGTTTGATGGTCGATGAATTGCGAGACGTTCAGGACGCGATCAACACCATCCCGCTGTCATCGCCTTTGACCGTTAGCAGAAAATTCACCAGCGGGTTCGGCGTTCGGCGCGATCCGATCAACGGCCGGGCGGCGAGCCATCACGGCATCGATTTTTCGGCCGCCTGGGCCTCACCGGTGACCGCGACAGCGACGGGCGTGATAAAATACGCCGGCGTCAGGCAAGGCTTCGGGCGGGTTGTCGAGATCGACCACGGCAACGGCTTCATGACGCGTTACGCCCATCTTAACCGAATTGTCGTACAGCAGGGACAGCGGGTTAAGCTTCACCAGAAGGTAGGCGAGCTCGGTAATAGCGGTCGCAGCACGGGGCCGCACGTCCACTACGAGGTGTATTTCCGGGGACAACCCAGAAATCCTCAGCGTTTTATTGAGGCAGGCCGGTATGTTTTCGAAAGCTAAGCAAAAAACGCAGAACGAAGAGCGCGCGAAAGCCCCTTCGTTCGATGCAAGTTCGAATTCATCGAGCCCGGTCGCTGCCCCTTCCAAAAGGTCGAGTTCCATGAAAGCGGCAGGCGTACCCTCCATCATTTCCGCCGACGTCATCATGCGCGGCAACGTCAATTCCGCGGGAGAAGTCCAGCTTGACGGCATGCTCGAAGGCGACATCAAATCGTCCATGCTGATCGTCGGCGAAAAAGCATCGGTCAAAGGCGAGATCATTTGCGAGAGCGTGATTGTCCGCGGCCGGGTTGAAGGCGGCATCCGCGCCAAGCAAGTCGCCTTGGCGGCGACCGCGCACATCGTCGGCGATATCCTTCACAGCTCTTTGTCGGTCGAAAGCGGCGCTCACTTCGAAGGCAATTGCCGTCACTCCGACGATCCTTTGTCGGAAGCAGCCGCTAGCGACTTCAGGAAGTCGCGGCCCCTCGGCGGCCCGGCTCCGCGCCCTGTCGCGTCCGCGCTTTCAGAAGACCCTGCGGCGCGAAGCGCTGCGAACGAAGCGCCGTCATTTCTCAATCAGTCGCGCTCGCCGCTCCGCTAAGCGGAACTTCGCCGCCACAACTGCTACGTTTTCAGGTGTTCGCCGGTCACGCGTTGCGCGAGCGAGGCGGCCAGAAACATATCCAGATCGCCATCGAGCACCCTGTCGGGATCCGGGCTTTCGACATTCGTCCTTAAATCTTTGACCATCTGGTACGGCTGGAGCACGTAGGAACGGATCTGGTGTCCCCAGCCGATATCCGTCTTTGAATCCTCTGTCGCCTTCGCCGCCTCTTCCCGCTTTTGAAGCTCAGTCTCATAGAGCCGGGCCCGGAGCATGTTCCAGGCTGTCGCCCTGTTCTTGTGCTGCGATCTTTCGTTCTGACATTGCACGACGATGCCGGACGGAATGTGCGTGATCCGCACCGCTGAGTCTGTCGTGTTGACGTGTTGGCCGCCGGCGCCCGATGACCTGAACGTATCGATCCGGCAATCGCTTTCCTTGACGTCGATTTCAATCGACTCATCAACAACGGGATAGACCCAGACGGATGCAAATGACGTGTGCCGGCGCGCGTTTGAATCAAAGGGCGAAATGCGCACCAGCCGGTGAACGCCGGATTCGGTTTTCAGCCAGCCGTAGGAATTGAACCCGGAGACTTTGATGGACGCCGACTTGATCCCGGCTTCGTCGCCAGACTGCTGTTCGATAATATCGGCGCCGTAGCCGCGTTTTTGCGCCCATCTTAAATACATGCGCAGGAGCATTCCGGCCCAGTCGTTCGATTCTGTGCCGCCTGCGCCCGGGTGAATTTCGACGTAGCAATCATTGCCGTCGGCTTCGCCGGAAAGAAGCGCTTCGGTTTCCGCTTTCGCGGCCCGTTCGCAGAGCGCCGACAACATCGCGTGAACCTCGTCGCCAGTCGCCGCGTCGTTCTCGGAGGCGGCGATTTCCGCCAGCCCGAGAAGATCTTCCCGTTCGCCGGCAATTTCGGAAATCGCTTTTATCTGGCCTTCGAGGGCGGTGCGCTCCTGCATCAACTTACGCGCAGATTGCGGGTCGTTCCAGAATTCAGGAGATTCAGCAAGCGCGTTCAGCTCTTCGAGGCGCCTGTTTGCCTTATCCCAGTCAAAGACGCCTCCTCAGCAAATCCAGCGATCGCTGGGTCTGCTCGGCAAGGCCTTCAATATCGGCTCGCATATGAATTCCAAATTCTGACGGCCGATAGTGCGGCCTAGAAAACCAAAATCGGCTTTCGCTCTAATAGAGACCGTTGAGATCGTCCACTGAAGATTGAACTGCGTCATTCGAAGGCGCCGTTGGCGTAGCGCTCAGCGGATCGAGGTCCAATTCATCATTGCCGGGACCGGTGATCAGATTGTCTTCCGCTTTGAAGGCCTCGAGTATGACGTTGCCGTCGCCGGGGCCTGCCGGGCGGCCGGTTTTCGCATTCACGCGCACCAATCGGATGCCCGAAGGAATTCGAAACGGAACGCCGGGCTGGTCTTTGAGCGCCGCGGCCATAAAGTCGCCGAAGATGGGCGCCGCCACGCGTCCGCCAGCCTCGCCCTGACCGAGGGGTTGGGGCATGTCAAAACCAACGAAGACGCCGGCGGCGAGGTCAGGCGAAAATCCGACAAACCACGCGTCCTTGTAATCGTTCGTCGTGCCGGTTTTTCCGGCGATCGGCTTATCCACAACTTTTTTCACGGCGGAGCCGGTTCCGCGCGCCACCGCGCCTTCAAGCAGGGAAACGATCTGGTAAGCGGTTCGCGGATCCATGATCTGCTCGCGATCATCGGCGAGCTGCGGCTCGGCCTGGTCGGACCAGGCAACGTCGCCGCAATCCGGACACGCCCGCTTGTCGTTGACGAAAATCGTTTTTCCCTGACGGTCCTGCACGCGGTCGATCAAAAACGGATCGATATGTTTGCCGCCGTTCACAAAGGTCGCGTAAGCGGACGTAATCCGCATCAGCGTGGTCTCTCCTGACCCGAGCGAGATCGCCAGTTCGCGCGGCAAATTATCGGACAGATTGAACTTCGAGACATAGTCGACGATGCGCCCGATCCCGATATCCTGGGCAAGGCGCGCGGTCATCGTGTTCCGAGACTGTTCAATCCCTAAACGCAGCGTGCTCTCGCCGTAAAAGCGCCCCTCCGCGTAATTGCCGGGTTTCCACCAGCTATCGACGCTCGGCGCCACGAAGGGCGCATCGAGCACGATTGACGACGGCGTGTAGCCGCTGTCGAGGGCGGTCGCGTAAACGAACGGCTTGAAGGTCGACCCTGGTTGCCGCTTCGCCTGGATCGCCCGATTGAATTCTGAGAGCTGGAATGAAAATCCGCCGACCATGGCGAGGACGCGTCCGGTATGCGGATCCATCGCTACTAGTGCGCCGTTCACCGCCGGCGGCTGCCGAAGCGCATAGGCGCCTTCTTTTTTCAGCGCCTCGACATAAACAACATCGCCCCGCTTCAATGCCTGCCCGACCGATGTCAATTCGGCGCCCAGCGAGTCGACTGATTTGAAGCTCCTCGCCCACTTCATGTCGTCAAGCGCGATAGCGCCCTCGGACCCGTCGGCAAATCCGATCTTTGCGATTTTGCCTTTGGCATCCAAAACCAGCGCAGGCTTCCAAGGGTCAAGATCGGCAGACAGCCGCTTGTTGCTCGACAGCGTCTTTTCAACCTCGGCCAATTCAGCCGCCCAAGCGTCGGTCACCGCCATCGACGAAATCGCGCCTCGCCAGCCGTGGCGCTGATCGTACTCAACCAGCCAGCGACGCAACGCGTCGCCCGCCGCCTTCTGGAATTGCGGGTCAATCGTCGTGCGGACCGCGAGCCCGCCATCATATAACGCATCGGAACCGTAACGTTCGGCGACTTGTTTGCGCACTTCTTCGGCGAAATATTCCGACGCCCAGTCGCGGGCGCCGAGAGGCTGAGCGATATGCGCGGTCAACGGCTGCGCCTGCGCCGCTGTCATCGCGTCTTTATCGATTTTTCCGTCTTCATAAAGCCGGCCGATCACCCAGTTCCTGCGCTCGACCGCGCGGTCGTAATTGTTGACCGGATGGTAATTGCTGGGGCCTTTCGGGATCGCTGCCAGATACGCCGCTTCTTCAACTGTCAGTTCGTCCAGCGACTTGTCAAAATAGTTGAGCGCCGCCGCCGCGACGCCGTAAGAACGGTTGCCGAGGTAAATCTCGTTGAGATAAAGCTCGAGGATATGTTCTTTGGTGAACGCTTTCTCGATGCGCCGCGTCACCAGCCATTCCTTCATCTTCCTCTCAATTTTTTGCTCGCTGGAAAGCAGGAAGTTTTTGGCTACTTGCTGCGTTATCGTCGAGCCGCCTTCAAGCCTGCGTCCGCGAATGAGGTTCCCGATGTTCGAGACCTGGGCGCGAACAATTCCTTTGAAATCAAGTCCCTCATGTTCGTAGAAATTCTTGTCTTCAGCCGAGATGAAGGCGTCTTTTAACAGCTCCGGCATCGCTTCAATCGGAACGAACAGCCGGCGCTCACGGGCAAATTCCGCGACCAGCGAGCCATCGTTGCCGTAGACGCGCGTGGTGACCGGCGGCTCATAATTGGCGAGCACTTCGTAATCGGGCAGATCCTGGCTGAGACTGAAGAGGTAAATCGAGAACGCGCCGACCGCGAGGATCGAGAGAAGGACGCCAGCCGCCAAAACCCCGCCCACGATTTTCGCAGGCAACGGCAATTTGCCGATGGCGCTCGACAGCGAACGCTTTGGCGCTGTCAAAGGTTCCCCGACGACGTCAATCAAATCATCAGACATTCTGCTCGCCCTCAACCATACCAACCGGCGCCGCGCCCCTTCAGCCTGAAAGGCGAATTGGGTATTTTGACGGCGCCCGGACCCTACCTATATCCGGATTCAAAGCCTCAAATCGAGCCTCACCGGGAGGTGGAGGCGTTTGCCGGGTTGCTCGCATGTTTTGAGGCGGCGCGCTGCAGGAAATAGGCGTCAATCGCCGCCGCCGCCGCACCCATGGATCGCTTCCGCCAGGCTGGGGACAGGAGATTGGCCTCGTCCTGCTTGTTCGAGATGAAGGCGAGCTCGAGAAGGACCGCCGGCACGTCCGGCGCGAGAAGCACTTTGAAGTTCCCGCGGCGATGGGTGTTATTGAGCAACGGCGTCACGCCGGCGAGCTTTGTAATGAGCAATTCCGCGAATCTGTCCGATTCATTGGCGGTCCTGCGCTGCGCGAGGCCATAGAGTATGCCGCCGACTTCCCGGTCAGCTGCAGCGAGATCAAGGTCGAAAACGCTGTAATTGCCTTTAGAGAGGGCCTCGCGGGCGGAGCGCTCGGTACCTTCATCGGAGAGAGTGTAAACAGAGCCGCCCCTTACTTTTCCGTCAGAATGCGCATCCGCGTGCAACGAGATGAAAAGCTCAGCTTTCGCGTCCCGGGCAATGCGTGAGCGCTCTTCGTGAGCGAGCCGCTCGTCTTTCGATCGGGTCAGGACAACCTCGTACCGGCCGGTCCCTTTTAAAATTTCGGCCAGGGCTAAAGCGGCCGCCAAGGTCGAAGCGCTCTCCTTCGAGCCGTCGGGGCCTGCTGCGCCCGGGTCGGTTCCCCCGTGACCGGCGTCAATCACGATGACCGGACGGAAGGAGACCGGGGGCAAACTGGCCGTCTGGGGCTCAATGACCGGGGTGGCGGGCAGCGCTGGGGCGAGTTCTTGTTTGGCGGGCGGCACGACCGAGGCGATCACCGCGGTTAAATTTTCAAATTTTCGGCCCGGAAGGCGG
>JBBTJH010000349.1:0-4440 GCA_038059555.1 Pseudomonadota bacterium
ATCGCCTCGGTCGCGGGCGGGCTACTCGGCTATGCGATCGGCTATTTCCTGTTTGAATCGCTCGGGCAGGGCATCATTTCATTCTTCGGCTATGGCGGAAAAGAAGAAGCCTTGCGGGCCTTTTACGCAAAATGGGGCGCGTGGTTCATCTTCATGAAGGGCTTGACGCCGATCCCGTTCAAACTCGTGACGATCGTCTCGGGCGCGATGCAGTTTTCGCTGCCGGTTTTTCTCGCCGCGACGATCTTGACGCGGGGGGTTCGCTTCTTCGCGGTCGCTTTCATCTTCCAGAAATTCGGCCCGCAGATCGCGCCAATCATCGAAAAGCGCATGGGTCTTGTGCTGATCGCAACTGCGGTTGCGATCGTCGGCGCGCTCGTCGCGGCGCATTATCTGATATGATGACGAATTAGTTTGTCGCCTCGGCCGAGCGGACCTGCATCAGCAGGTCTGAATAATCTCGCCCGGTAAAGCCGTGAAAAATCTCGCCGGTGACGCGGACATTCTTGCCGATGCGCGGCTCGAGTTTGACCTCGTCCGGATTGGAATAGATCTGCACTTTGAGGACATTTTCGAATGTCTCAACCCTCATCTGATCGACGGTGGTCGCGTTGATGTCGGTCGGCGAGGAGAGATTCAAAACATAGACGGTTTCAAGAAGGTCCGATTGCGGATCTTCTCCATAATTCGGGGGGCCGTAATAGGTTTCGGTCCCGATTATTCCGGTCAGCTCCCGGGTGAGTTCGGGCGCTGCCGGCTCCGGGCTCGATGCCTGGCTCGCTGAACTCGCGAACGCTAACAGGGCGGCGAAAAGAAAGGCTCGTCCCATCATGGCGGCGCCCTCGATTTTACGGCGTCCAGTCGCCCTCGGACTCATCTGCTTCCATCTCATCTTTGGCCGGCTCTATGCCGAGCTTGATGTTCATCATATCGCGCAAAAGCGGCCTGAGTCCGGCGCCCGATACGCCTGAAATCGCGCGCGCGGGCTGACCTGCCGCTCTGGAGAGGGCGGTGAGGCGCTTCTTCTTCGTCGCGTCGTCAAGGGCGTCGATCTTGTTGAGGCAGACGATCTCGCGCTTTTCATCAAGGCCGTTGCCATAGGCCGCGATCTCGCCGCGCACGGTGCGATAGTCGTCAGCGACATGCTCCGATGTCCCATCGACCAGATGCACGATCGCGGCGCAGCGCTCGACATGGCCAAGGAAGCGATCGCCGATGCCGGCGCCTTCATGCGCGCCCTCAATGAGGCCCGGAATATCGGCGAGAACGAAACTCTCGCCCTCGTTGAGGCGCACGACGCCAAGTCCCGGATCAAGCGTCGTGAACGGATAATCGGCGATTTTGGGCCGCGCCGCCGTGACCGCCGACAGCAAGGTCGACTTGCCGGCGTTCGGCAGGCCGACAAGGCCGAAATCGGCGATCAGCTTCAGGCGCAGCCAGAGCGTTCGTTTCTCGGCCGGCTGGCCGGAATTGGCTCTCGTCGGCGAGCGGTTGGTCGAGGTCTTGAAATGCGTATTACCAAAGCCGCCATTGCCGCCCTTGGCGAGGAGGACGCGCTCCCCAACCTTTTCAAGGTCGGCGATCAGCGTTTCCTCGTCTTCTTCGAAAATCTGCGTGCCGACCGGAACCCTGACGATGAGGTCCCCGCCGTCCGCGCCGGTGCGGTTCGATCCTTCGCCCGGGCGTCCGCCTTTGGCGAAATAATGCTGCTGGTAGCGAAAATCGATCAGCGTGTTGAGGTTTTGGGCCGCCTCGGCGAAGACATGCCCGCCGCGCCCGCCGTCGCCGCCATTCGGGCCGCCGAACTCGATGAATTTCTCACGCCGGAACGACAGGCACCCGGCGCCGCCGGCGCCGCTTTCAACGTAGATTTTTGCGCGATCAAGGAATTTCATGCGGCCTATATAGAGGCTTTTCAGGGCCGCGCCATGCTGTGCATCGTTGATGCGTTCAGCCGGGCGGGCGGCTAAAACCGCCTCGCGGCTCTAGCCCCCGCCGCACTAGACCGGAGCCCTCATGCCGAATTCTGTCGATTTCCTGTTCACGCCGTTTTCGATCGGCAAGCTGCAGCTGAAAAACCGCATCGTCATGGCGCCGATGACGCGCTCATTCTCGCCGGGGCATGTTCCAGGCGCCGATGTCGCCGCATATTACCGCCGCCGCGCCGTGGGCGAGGTCGGGCTTATCCTCTCAGAAGGCGTCCACCCGAACAGGGCGACCGCCGATGGCACGCCCGACGTTCCAGACATCGTGACCGACGCCGCCAAAGCTGCGTGGAAGAAAGTCGCCGACGGCGTCCGGGCGGCAGGCGGCAAGATGGGCCTGCAGCTCTGGCATGAGGGCCCCTACCGCAATCCCGCCAAAAGCCGCCACCCGGAGATCCCATCGTGGTCGGCGTCGGGGATGAAGCTGCCGGGGAAGACCTTGTGGCCGCCGATGAGCGAGGCCGAAATTGAAACCGCAATTGAGGAATTCGTCGCCGCCGCCGTCGCAACGAGGGACGCCGGCTTTGACTGCGCCGAATTTCACGGCGCGCATTCTTATCTGATCGACAGCTTCTTCTGGAGCGAGACAAATCAGCGTACGGATAAATGGGGCGGCGGCTGGGAAGGCCGGACGCGCCTCGCCTCGGAAATCATCCGCAGAACGAGAGCCCGCCTCGGCCCGGATTTCCCGCTTCTCATCCGCATTTCGCAATGGAAACAGCAAGATTTCGCCGCGAAGGCGGCCGCGACGCCGCAGGAATTTGAAAAATGGCTGGCGCCGCTCGTTGAAGCGGGGATCGACGCGTTTCACTGTTCGCAGCGGCGCTTCTTTGAACCGGCGTTTGACGGCTCAGATCTCAACGTCGCCGGCTGGGCGAAGAAGCTGACCGGCAAGCCGACGATCTCGGTCGGATCGGTCGGGCTCTCGGGCGAGTTCACCGCGACCTATGGCGGCGAGGTATCAAGTCCCGCCTCGCTTGACCGGCTGGTTGAAATGATGGAGCGAGGCGACTTCGATCTGATCGCTGTCGGCCGCGCGCTGCTGCAAGACCCCGACTGGGCAGCGAAAATCCGCGCTGGCCGCACCAGCGAATTGAAAGACTTCTCCCGCGACGCCATGGCGACGCTCTACTAGCCCACCGGGCGTGATTTCAAAATCACGTCCGTTGAGCTAGTATCTTAATTTAGCGCGCCTTTGCGCGCGAAACCGGTTTCCACTTTCGCGCCCGGCGCGCCAGAAAGGCCGATCAATGATCACCGTCCACCATCTTGAAAATTCCCGCTCGCAGCGCGTCTTGTGGCTGCTCGAAGAACTAGGGGTTCCCTATCAGGTGAAGCGCTATGAGCGCGACAAGAAAACCAATCTTGCGCCGAAGGAGCTTTTAAAGGTGCACCCGCTCGGCAAGTCGCCGGTGATTGAAGAAAATGGCGCCGTCATCGCCGAGACCGGCGCCATCATCGAGCATATTGTCGACGCTTACGGACAGGGGCGCTTCGTTCCGTTGAAGGGAACCGACGACTATCGCCGCTATAAATACTGGATACATGCAGCCGAGGGCTCCTACATGCCGCCGCTCGTCATGGCGCTTTTTCTTAATCGCATGGAAACCGCGCCAATGCCGTTCTTCGCCAAACCGATAGCCAAGAAACTGACGCAAGGCGTTCGCGACGCGTATCTGACGCACACGACAAAGGCGTTGTTCGATTATCTGGACGCTGAGCTTGGGAAGTGCGACTGGCTCGCGGGGAAAGATTTCACCGCCGCAGATGTGATGATGAGTTTTCCGGCGGAAGCCGCACTGCAGCGCGTCGATGCGGCGAAGTCGTCGAAGAATTTAAAGGCCTATGTCGATCGCCTGCATGCGCGGCCGGCCTTCAAGCGCGCACTCGATAAGGGCGGGCCCTACGCCTTCGCCTAAAAAAAGGCCGCCCCGAAGGGCGGCCCTTAGAGCGTTCGCGCGGCAAGAATTTAGTTGTCTTTGAGTTTCGGCGCCGGCGCTTCGTCGGTGACGAGCGGCGTTGGCGCTTCGATTGACGCGTTGGTCGGCGTCGTCGCCGTTTCGTTCAGGGCGACCGGCGCTGAAGGCTTTTTCTCTTCCAGCTTCGGCTCTTCTTTCAGCTGCGGCGCAGGTTCGGCCTTTGCGGGCTTTGGCGCGGCTTTGGGCGCGGCTGCGGGTTTTGCTTCAAATGACGGCGTTTCGACATTGTCCGCCGCAAGCTCTTGCCAATAGGCCGGCTGGTTCACCAGCGCGCGGAAATAGTCGATGTTCTGGTCAGCGATCTGCGGCGGCAAGTCGGAGCGCGCGAGACGCTCCGCCTCGCGCATCTCGCCTTTCATCGCGAGCACGAGGGCGAGATTCTGGCGGATGCGCGCATCGGCGCCGCGCATCGTCGCGGCGGCGCGCAGGATCGATTTGGCCTGCGAGAGATCGCCGTCGAGGGCGAAGGAAAGCCC
>JBBTJH010000350.1:0-8662 GCA_038059555.1 Pseudomonadota bacterium
GAGCTGGCGGCTCATAACCGCTAGGTTGGGGGTTCGAGTCCCTCCGGGCCCACCATTCGATATCGCAATACTGGGCGCCGCTCACAGAGGCGCGTGTCATCTGTCGATTTCCTGTACAGATGATCCTGCCGAACACCCTGTTGTTTTTTACAGCGGACACGAGATCATTGGGGGCGCGCCCCTGAAGGCTTGATGAGCGCTCTCACCTCAGCTCGCCCGCTACCTTTCGAAGCGGTCACGCCGCTCAGGAGGACTTTCCTTAAGGGTTTGAGTTATATAGGAAATTCGATAATACCGAGGACGGGGCCCTTGCTTTCCCGGTTGACGGATCGCGGGGGCGGGGGTGAGAAGCGGCGCCATGGGAGATTTTGAGCGGTTTTCGGCCGATATCGGGCGCCGCCTTGACCTTGTGCAGGGGGCGGGCGGCAACACGTCGATCAAGACCGGCGGGTCGATGCGCATCAAGGCGTCCGGCGCGTGGCTCTCCGACGCGCTGGCGAAACCGCTCTTCGTCGATGTCGACTTTCAGAAATTACGCCGGGGTCTCTCCGGCGATTTCGATGACGCGTCGCTAAAGGCGTTGCTTGCGAGCGATGAGGCGCTGCGCCCGTCGATTGAAACGCCCTTGCATGCGTTGTCGCCATTCGCAATTGTCGCGCATGTTCACTCCGCCAGCACAATCGCCTGGGGCGTGCGCCAGGATGCGCGCGAGCGGTTGAGCGAGCATCTCGCCGGCCTTGATTGGGCGTTTGTTCCGTATGCGCGTCCCGGCGCGCCGCTCGCCAAAGCGGTGCGCAAGGCGTTCGATGCCGGAAGGCCGCCCGTTCTCATTCTAGCCAATCACGGACTTGTCGTCGCGGCGGAAACGATCGGCGGCGTTCGCGCGTTGCTCGACGAAGTTGAAGAACGCCTCGCAGTTGCGCCCGCGCCTGATGCTCCGGCAACGAACAAAAAATCGCCGCCGCCCGCCGGCTATCGCTGGGCCGAGAATTCGCCGTGCGAGTTTCTCGCCTTCGATGAAAAGCGGCTCGGCGTCGCGTCGAAGGGCTCGCTCTATCCAGATCATGTCGTCTTTCTTGGTCCCGCGCTCACAGTGTTGCGCGACGCCAGGAGCCTTTCGACCATGATCCCGCCGCCGAAAGTCGCGGTCGTCAAAGGCGCCGGTGTTCTCGTGCGCGAAGATCTGACTAGAGGCGCGCTCGCGATGCTGGATTGCCTTGGTCTTGTGATGGCGCGTATCGACCCAGAGGCGCCGGTCAATTATCTTTCTGCGGACGATGAGGCCATGCTGCTCGGCTGGGACGCCGAAACCTACCGGCAGGCGCTCGACCGCCGCGCCGCACGGGAATAGGGATCGCCGCCATGCAGATCATCATTCCGATGTCGGGATTTGGCGAACGCTTCCGCCGCGCCGGCTATCAAAAGCCCAAACCCCTCATCGAAATCGAGGGAAAAGCGATCATCGAACACGTCGTCGATCTTTTTCCGGGCGAGCGCGACATCACGTTCATCTGCAATGAAGATCACCTTAGAACGCCGGAATTCCGGATGGAGGAGATTTTGATGCGCGCGGCGCCGTCGGCGCGCATTGCGCCGGTGACGAGCCGGAAACTCGGGCCGATCGACGCCGTGCTGCGCGGCGCGAAAAGCCTCGACCCCGAGAAGCCGACCATCGTCAATTATTGCGATTTCACCTGCGTCTGGGACTATGGCGACTTCAAGGAGTTCGCGAGCCAGGCGGCATGCGCCGGCGCCATTCCCTGCTATCGCGGGTTTCATCCGCATTCTCTCGGGTCGACATTTTACGCCTATGTGAGGGAAAGCGGACTTTGGGCCAGCGATATTCAGGAGAAAAAACCGTACACGGATAACCCGACCGGCGAATTCGCTTCGAGCGGAACCTATTATTTCGATAGCGGCCGCCGCATGCGCGAGGCGTTTGAAGAGACGATGCGGCGCGACTTATCGGTCAACGGCGAATATTACGTTTCAATGGCGTATAAGCCGATTTTTGATCGCGGCGGCAAAGTCGCCATCTATGAAATTCCGCATTTCATGCAATGGGGGACGCCGGAAGACTTCGAGGAGTACAAGCGCTGGTCCGATCTCTTCAGGGCGCTCGGCGAAGATAGCGCGGCGCCCCCGAGCATCGGGGGATCGGTGCTGATGCCCGCCGCAGGTCTCGGCGCGCGTTTTCAAAAAGAAGGCTACGCAAAGCCCAAACCCCTGATCGAGGTGGCGGGAACGCCGATGATTGTGCGCGCGATCGAGGATTTGCCGCGCGCCGAAAGAACGCGCGTCGTCCTGCGCCGCGATCTGCCGCAGATCGAAGAAGTCGAGGGGGTGGTGCGAACCCTTCAAGGCGCCGATACGCGCGTCCTCGATCAGCTGACGGACGGTCAGGCGCGCACCTGTCTTTTAGGTCTTGAAGGGCTGGACGCTGAGGCGCCGTTAACTATTGGAGCCTGCGATAACGGCCTCATTTACGATGGCGCACGCTTTGCAGCGCTCGCGGCCGATGCGGACGTCATTGTCTGGGGCAAGCGCGGACATCCGGCCGCGCGTCTCAAACCCGAACAATTCGGCTGGATCGACGCGGACGGTGACGGGAAAATCAGGCGGGTCTCGGTTAAGGTTCCCCTTGATAATCCGGCGAACGACGCGATCGTAACCGGCGCGTTCAGCTTCGCCCGGGCGGGCGATTTCCGGCGAGCGGCAGAGCGGATGATCGAACGGGGAGGGCGGGTGAATGGCGAGTATTATGTCGATGAGTGCATCAATGACGCGATCGCTCTTGGGCTCGACTGCCGCCTTTTCGAGGTCGATCATTATCTCGGCTGGGGCACGCCCGACGAACTGAGGACTTTCGACTACTGGACGGAGTGTTTCGACAAGTGGAGAGGCCATCCCTATCGCCTGGAGAACGACAAGCGCGTGAAGGCGTCGTCGCGGACGGCGATCCGCGGCCGCTACCGGCGCGCGAAGCCGGCGCGTCCGGCGTCGTGACCGGCGTGGTGACTGGCGCATTGAGAGGACAAATCGCGCGGTTCGGCGCGGCGGGTCTTGCTAATGTCGGCGTCGATCTTTCCGTGTACGCCGGATTGCTTTATCTCGGCGCAGCCATTCCGCTCGCCAAAGCGGCCGCCTTCATTTGCGGAACGACGTTTGCCTATTTCGCCAATAAGAACTGGACGTTCAAAGCCGGGAAGGGAAGCGCCGGGCAATTCGGCGCCTTCGCCGCGCTCTACGCGGTCAGCATGATGTTGAATGTCGGCGTTAACAGCGCGATCATCGCAGCTCTCGGCGCGACGCTATTTGGAAAGACCGCCGCTTATTGCGGCGCGCTAGCGTTAAGCGCGACGCTGAATTTCATCGGCATGCGCGAAATCCTGCTCGCGCGCCGAAGCGCAGCGACGCATACGGGGTAAATCATGACGACGCGCGCAATGCTGCTTCACGGTCCTTACTTTCCCTCGCATGACGACAATCGCATGGCGAGCGAGGGCGATACTGCGGCCGCGCGGCGGCGCTTCCTCGCGGGCCGCTTCCGCAATCTCGACGCGCTGTTGTCGCAGCGCTTTTCGTGGATGAACGATTATATCAAACCGGGCGAGAAAGTCATCGAATTCGGCTGCGGCGCCGGGTTCCTGCCGCTCTATGTAACGAATGGCGACGTCACGTTGACCGATGTCGTGAAAAACGAATGGGTCGATGAAATCGCCGACGCGATGAACCCGCCTTTCGCGCCGGCCTCGATCGACGTCATCGTCTGCAGCCACATGATGCACCATATGGCGAAGCCCGTGACGTTTCTAAAGCTCGTGCATCCGCTGCTGCGCCCGGGCGGGCGGATCATCATTCAGGAAATCAACACGGCGTTTTTCATGCGCGCGTTGTTGCGCCTGATGCGCCACGAAGGCTGGTCCTATGATGTCGATGTCTTCAACGAGAACGAAGTGACAAATGATCCGGCTGATCCGTGGTCGGCGAATTGCGCCATCCCGGAGTTGCTGTTTCGCTCACCGCCGGAGTTTGAGGCGCGTGTGCCGGGATTTGAAATAGTTCTGAACGAGCTGAACGAGTGCCTGCTCTTTCCGCTCTCCGGCGGCGTCATCGCGAAGACGCCAGTGCCGGAGCTGCCGGGCTTTGCCCTCCAAGCCGCCGGCGCGCTCGACCGCGCTCTTGTCGCTGTGGCGCCGGGACTTTTCGCGTTTGGACGCTCGGTCGTGTTGAAAAAACGAGAGCTTGCATGACAGCGCCGACGCATTCGCTGGTGATCCCGTGCTACAATGAAGCGGCGAACCTGCCGCTTTTGGTCGCGCGGTGCCGCGAGTGCTTCAGGGGACGCGGCGCCGAGATTGTGCTTGTCGATAACGGCTCGACAGATGAGAGCCCTGCCGTTTTGAAAGCGCTGCTCGCGAACGACGCGCAGATCCGCAGCGTGCGCGTTGAGAAAAATCAGGGCTATGGGTTCGGCATCCTCAGCGGGCTCAGCGCCGCGCGCGGCGACGTCCTGGGTTGGACGCATGCCGACATGCAAACCGATCCGGCGGATTTTTTAAAAGCGGCGGCGCTCTTCGACGCGGCGCCTGACCCGCAACACCTCTTCGTTAAGGGCCGCCGACGCGGGCGCCCTGTTGGCGACGAGATTTTCACCAGCGGCATGGCGGTTTTCGAAACATTCCTGCTCGGCAGGCCGCTCATTGACATCAACGCGCAGCCGACGGTTTTCCATCGCCGCTTTTTTGAGCAATGGACAGCGCCGCCACATGATTTCTCGCTCGATCTCTACGCCTATTTTCAGGCGAAGGCGCTCCGGCTCGACGTCAAACGCTTTGACGTCGTCTTTGGCGAGCGCGCGCATGGAACGTCGCACTGGAATATCAACTGGAAAGCCAAGCGCAAATTCATCAAGCGCACAGTCGATTTCAGCTTCGAGCTGCGCCGCCGCATGGCGGAAGGTGAGGCGCGATGATTTTAATCTCCCACCGCCGCAACACGATCGAGCAGCTGCGCGAGACGCCGGCGCATTACGGCATCGAGGTCGACATTCGCTCGCAAGGCGACCGGCTGATTATTCATCATGACGCCTTCGCTGACGGCGAGGATTTTGAGCGCTGGATCGAGCATTACCATCACCGGCTGCTCATTCTCAATGTCAAGTAAGAAGGCCTTGAACAGCGGCTGCTGGCGCTGATGGCGGCAAAAAAGATCGAGGAATTTTTCTTTCTCGACCAGTCGTTCCCGTTCCTCGTCAAAACCGCGCGCGCCGGCGAAAAGCGAACGGCGGTCCGCGTTTCAGAATTTGAATCGATCACGACGGCAAAGTCGCTCGCAGGGCTTGTCGACTGGATATGGGTCGATTGCTTCACGCAGTTTCCGTTGAGCGGCAAAGAGGCCGCGCAGCTTCAATCGCTCGGGTTCAAATTGTGCCTCGTGTCGCCGGAATTGCAGGGACGCCCGGATGAAATTGCAGCGCTCCGCGCACTGCTTCTCCGCGAAGGGATCAACGCCGACGCGGTTTGCACCAAGCGCCCGGACCTTTGGGAAAGGGCGCCCGTTTGACCTCAGCGGCCGACATTGATGCGCTGCGCCGTACCCCGGCTGCTTCGCCGTTCGCGCCGCTGTTCAACTGGCGACGGCGCGATTTTTCAGTCGAGTTGACGCCGCACTTCTGGGCGGGCCTCGCCATTCGCCTTGCGCTCATCGCCCTCTTTATTCCCGAGGTTCAAGAAACGCTGTTCATCCCGTTCATGCGGGAAACGCTGCTTCACCCCTCGTTCGATCCGTGGTCGGCGTTCATTGCGTCGGGCGGGGCCGGCAATGCCTTTCCCTACGGCGTCGCCATGTATCTTGCGCATGCGCCGACAGTCGCCGCGGGGATGGCGCTCGATGCGGCGACAGGCGGCGACCTTTTCACGCGACTTGGTTTTTCAGCGAGCCTTCTAGCGGCAGACTACGCGCTCTTTGTCGTGCTCTGCCGGCTGTTTGAAGACCGTCAACGCTATGTCGCGTGGTTTTACTGGCTCTCGCCGATCGTCATTTATACGACCTATTATCACGGCCAGACCGACATTGTGCCGGTAGCGTTCCTTGGCGGCGCTTTGCTGGCGCTGCGCCATCATTGGGCGAAAGCGGCGGGCGTTCTGCTCGCCCTCGCGATCAGCGCGAAATTCAGCATGGCGCTGGCGGCGCCGTTTCTCATTCTCTATGCGATCAACAATCGCCAGTTCCGCCCTAAGGGCCCGCTTTTTCTCCTGACGGCTGCGCTGGTGACGGCGGCTTTGCAAATTCCTGTATTGTTGTCGCCGGGCGCGCAGGCGATGATCTTCCAGAGCCCCGAAGTCGACCGGCTCTACAGTTTCGCGCTGCCGATCGGCGAGGGCCACCAGCTCTATCTTTTCTTTATCGGCTACGCGGCGGCGGTTTACGCGGCGTTTGCGGTCGGCCGCATCAATTTCGATTTGTTGTTCGCCCTTCTGGGCGTCGGGTTTTTAACGGTGCTGACGCTTGCGCCTGCTGCGCCCGGCTGGTTCATCTGGTCGGTTCCGTTCCTCGTATTTTATCAGCTCCGCGAGGAATCGCGGGGGAGGGCCGCGCTTCTTGTCGGCTCGTATGCCGCGCTCTTCGTGGTCGAACAGCTCTTGATGTCGACGGGCGCCCGCGCGCCGCTGCTGGGCCTCGATTTCTCTGCGCCGTTCGCCTCGCGCCTTGGCGAATTCAGCCGTCCGCTCTCGATGATCGTCACTTTGAGAACGCTCGCCGGCGTGATGATCGCCGCCTCGCTTTACAGGCGCGGCGTCGCCTCGAACGATTTTTTCCGCCTGTCGCGAAAGCCCGTCGCCATCGGCATCGCCGGCGATTCAGGGTCCGGCAAAGACACGTTAGCTCGCGCGCTTGAAAACCTCTTTAGCCCGAACTCCGTCATCTCGCTTTCGGGCGACGATTATCACCGCTATGAACGCGGCGCCCCGATGTGGCAGATTTTAACCCACCTCGACCCGCGCGCCAACGATCTCAAAGCCTTGACCGTCGATGTGCAAACGCTTCTCGCCGAACGCGCGATATCGCAGCGTCACTACGATCACGGCACCGGCCGCTTCACGCCGTTCCAGCGGATGCGCGGCAATGACGTCGTGATGGTGAGCGGCCTGCACACATTTTATTCGACGTCGCTGCGCGAGATGTTCGATGCGACTGTCTTTCTCGATATGGATGACGGACTGCGGCGGCATTTGAAAATCCGCCGCGATGTCGGCGAGCGCGGCTACGACCTTGCAGCCGTCGAAGCGGCGATCGACAAGCGCGCCGGAGATCGCGAGCGCTATATTCAGCCGCAAATGGCGCGCGCGGATCTGGCGCTCTCGCTCCGTCCCGTCGATCCGTCACGTCTTGCGGCCGGAGGCGCCGGCGCGCCGGGGCCTTTGAAGCTTTCCGTTCGCTGGCGCGACGCGACAGATTTCGCCGACCTTGCGCGCTGCCTCATCGGGCTTTGCGGCGTGAGGCTCGATCAGCATCCGCCCGGCATGGACGGTTTTGTCGAGTTTGACGTTGAAGGCGAGATCGACGCCGACGACATTCGCCTGATCGTCACCAAGCTTGCGCCGGAAGCTGACGATCTTTTGGGGCCGGAACCTGAATGGGAAGACGGTCTTCTGGGCGTGATGCAGCTGATCGTCGTCATTCATCTGATCCGGCGGACGCGCCAGCGGCGCATGAAGGATTGACGGGCGATGAAAATCAATTGCGATCGGGAAATGTTGACGAAGCGGCCGGGCGCGGTCCTCTTCGATCTCGACAACACGCTTTACGATTACGAGCATTCGCACGCAAAAGCGCTGAGCGAAGTTCGCGCCAAGCTCGGCCGCAATGCGGGCATTGCGCCCGAACGCTTCGACGCGCTCTATGACGAGGCGCGCAAAAGCATTAAGGCGGATTTGAAAAACAATGCGAGCGCCCACAGCCGACTTCTCTATTTCCAGCGGATGATCGAAATGACCGGGCTGAGGTCCGATGTCGTGATGGCGCTCGATTGCGAGCAAACCTATTGGCGCACCTTCCTGTCGGCCGCTTCGCTCTTTCCGGATGTCGAAGAAACGATGCGCCTCATTCGCTCGCTCGGCATTCAGATGGCGATCGTCACCGATCTGACAGCGCAGATCCAGTTCAGGAAGATCGTCTATTTCGGACTTGAATCGATCGTCGATCATGTCGTCACCTCGGAAGAAGCGGGCGCCGACAAGCCCGCATCGCCCATATTCGAGATCGTTAAACGCAAGCTCGACTTAAAACCCGGCGCGCCGCTCTGGATGATCGGCGACGATGCGAAAAAGGACTGCGAGGGAGCGAAAACCCATCTCGGCGCGGTCACTTTCCTGCGCCGCTCTGGCGCTTTTTCCGCCGCGCCCGGAGAAGCCGATGTCGTCTTCGACCGCTTCGATGAAATAAAAACCCTGATCCAGCGCATTGCGGAGCGTTAGGGCCGTCATCATGCAGATGCTCAAACTGCCCGGCGGGATATCAGATCAGCGGCTCGAACAATTTATGCTCGCCATCGCCGGTGTTTTTTACGCGGCCGGCGCATTCGTTCCGTGGGGGTGGCCCTCGGTCGACGGCTATCCGGCGATTGAGCGCTTCATCGATCCTTCGTTCCTCGCCAATG
>JBBTJH010000351.1:0-4675 GCA_038059555.1 Pseudomonadota bacterium
ATAGTCGACGATGCGCATGTCGAAATCTTCGCCGCCGAGGAAGGTGTCGCCGTTCGTCGCCAGCACTTCAAATACGCCGTCGCCGATTTCGAGAACCGAAATATCGAACGTGCCGCCGCCGAGGTCGTAGACGGCGATTTTCTTGCCTTCTTTTTTCTCAAGCCCGTAAGCGAGCGCCGCCGCTGTCGGCTCATTGATGATGCGCAAGACCTCAAGCCCCGCGATCTTGCCGGCGTCTTTCGTCGCTTGGCGCTGGGCGTCGTTAAAATAGGCGGGAACCGTGATGACGGCCTGCGTCACCTGCTCGCCGAGATAGGCTTCCGCCGTCTCTTTCATTTTCTGCAGGATGAAGGCGGAGATCTGGGAGGGCGCGAATTTCTCGCCGCGGCTCTCGACCCAGGCGTCGCCATTGGCGCCCTTGCTGATCTTATAAGGGACCATGCCGGCGTCTTTCTTGACCATCGGGTCGTCGAAATGGCGGCCGATCAGGCGCTTGATTGCAAAAAAGGTGTTTTCCGGGTTCGTCACCGCTTGGCGCTTGGCCGGCTGGCCGACGATCCGCTCGCCGTCTCCCGTAAAGGCGACGACCGACGGGGTCGTCCGGGCGCCCTCGACGTTTTCAATGACTTTCGGCGTTTTGCCTTCCATGACCGCGACGCAGGAGTTGGTCGTGCCGAGGTCGATGCCGATTACCTTGCCCATTCTCTGATCTCCTTGCAGCGAGCGGTCGCTTTATCGGGCCTTCATGAGGCCGGCTGCCGCCGTCCCCGCCAAGCGCCCAAGCTGAACCGCCCCTGATTTCCTTTTGGTTTGGGGACCGGCACAAATTGTCCCGGTCCGGTTCGAGCGGGATATAGGCAGCGGCCTTGTGGCCTGCAAGCCGCGCGGGCGGGTGATTAAGTTGAAATTGCGCCACGGCCAAACGGTGCGCTGAGCCCAGTCAGCCTCTAGTCTGCCTTTTGGGGGGGGCAGGTTTTGCCGATCGAGGCGTAAGACGCCGGATAACGCGCCGCCGACATCAACCACCCGACTTCGTTCGCATTATAGCGGTTGACATATTGCCACACGACATCGCCTTCCGGCGTCACTTCGAAGGCTCTACCCGCGTCGGTTTCAGTGATCAGGATATTGCCATTGTCCAAGCGTTGATGCCGGCCGCGGCGCGGTGTGTAGAACTGCGTGCGCTCATCCGATTGAAAAAGCGTCTTATATTCGAAAGCGTCAGGGCGCACCGAAATGATGCGGCTGCCGCCGCGATCGCCGAGCCAGTTAGTGCCGGGGAGCGCGATCTCACTTCCTCGGTTGTCGAGAATGGAGATTGAGCCGTCCGCCTCAAAATCAGGATCGTGCTGAAACTGAGTGGCGCCGGTTCTCATCCATTTAACATGCTTGGTTTCTCGATCGAGCACAAAAACCGTATTACGTTGCCGCGAGCTGACAAGGATATCGCCTGCCTTGAACATCGGAAACGCCGGCGCCATCGCGCTGCTTAATATTTCGACGTCGTTTATGTGCAAGGCGTCTTTCGTGCGCGAATTTTCAGCTGATGCGAGCCCTTCGACGCCGCTGTCTACGAGGGCATCGACAAGGTCGATCGTCTCCAACTCGCGACCAGTTTCAGGATCAAATCGACCGATGCGATCGATGCTGAAAGGCGCCGGAAATAGCCGCTTGTCCTGATAATTTACAGCGACGGTCGGCGTCCAGATAAATCTCTTCTCATCGACATCTATCGAATGATGCGATCCGCTCTCATTGCTCCAGAGAACCTTGCCGCACGCATCAACGCGATAGATCCCTTTTTGGTCGAGATTGATGAGGATGTCGCCATTCGCATAAAGATACTCGCCGTGAATGAGCGCTTCGAACGGATAAAGTTTGTCTTTCTTTTCTTTAAAGAAGTCGATCGGCCATTCGTGAATGATCTTGCCGGTCGCGTCGATGAGGCGCGCGGTCAGACGGTCATCGAACAGCCCCGTCACAAAAGTGACGCCGCCGCTCATGCGCGCAATATCCGGCTTGATGTCTGCGATCAGATCCGGGCGAAGCGGCTCAAGGTGTTCGACGGGCTTGACGCCGGCGACGGCGGGCCAGCTTGTCACCATTAACTGGACGGTGGTGGCGGTCAGTTGCAGATTGTCGCGAACCGGCGGCGCGAGAGCGCCGAGCAGCATCAACGCGACCGCCGCCAGCTCGAGACCGCATATAATCGCGATTTTACGCGCTACGGAAGTAGCTTTGCCAGCTTCTGCCTTGCCTGACATGCCGCCCTCTAATTGAGGACGGCAAGCTAAGGTTTACGGCTTGATTTAGAGTTAAGAAGTCGTGAGCGCGCGCTGAGAATCGCCCTCGATCGACCCCCGCCTAAGGAACGTCTCGGACGACGCGAAAGCCAAGATCGCTGCGGCGCTCCGTCTCCGGATCGCCCTTACGGCTTGATGCCCGCAAGTCAGCCCCGCCGTCGTTCCAGGCGCCGCCTTTAACGACGCGCGCCGCGCAAAGGCCGCCGCTCGCTGCGACCACTATGCCTTCAATGTCGCCAGTCCAGCAGTCCGCAGTCCACTCCGCGACATTTCCATGCATGTCGTAAAGGCCAAAGCCATTGGGTGCGAAGCTCGCCGTCGGCAGCGTCCTTTTGCGCGCAGCGCCGATCGGGCCGCCATAGGGGCGCGTAGCGTCGAAATTCGCTTTTTCCGCCATCGCCGCCGCGCCGAACGAGAAGGCCGTAGGAGAGCCGCCGCGCGCGGCGTATTCCCACTCCGTTTCAGTCGGCAACCGGTAAGCAAGCCCGGTCTTTTCGGCCAGCCAGCGTGCATAGGCCCGCGCCTCACTCCACGATACGTTGATCACGGGACGTTTGCCTTTGCCCCAACCATTATCAGGACGGGGCGTGCAGACGCCATCTGCGACGCAGGCCGCCCATTCGCCGAATGTCGTTTCTCTGACCGCGACCGCAATCCGTTTCCGGAGCATCACAGGCGGCGCCATTTCATCTTCGGTCACATCCGGCGTCAGCACGCCTGGCTCTATTTCAGCCAAGTCCGGACAATCGACGCAGTCGCGCAAATATTTGCCAGGCGCCGGCGTTTCCCCCTCAGAAGTCGCATTCCACGCGAGCCCGGCGATCGGATCGGGTTGGGTGTTCTCTGCGGAAAGAGACAGTTCATCTCCGCTCGTGTGCAAGGGCGTTGCTTCGGTCGCTTCCGCTGCAACCGGCGCCGATACTCCTGTCGCCGAGAGCGCACCGTCCCGCAGATGTTCTGCAAGGGGGGACGATTCAATTGTTCCCTCGTCCGGGTAGTCGGCGTCGCCTTCGCCCGTGATCGCCACTTCTTCATCTTCCATCGACTCTGGCGCAGGCGGCTCAGCCGAGGGGGCGGATAAAAATCCCGGCTCTTCCAAATATGTATCGTCAGCAGGCTGATCTTTTGGCTGAACGAAGGCGATGACCGGCGCTGGAGGCTTTGCAGGGGCGGCCTCGACTGGCGAGCGGGTCGCCGCTCCCCCGCCGGCGATCAACGCGCCCCCAGCCGCTACCCCAAGGACGGCGACGCCTGCAAAAAGCGCCGCGAATGGTATTCGAGGCCTCGGCCGCACTTCCGCGACATAAGTTTGAGGCTCCTCGAAGATGTCTTCGAACGCATTCTCGGCGAACGCGCGCTCGCCCCGATTATGCGCAGTCGCCGCATCGGGGGCGCTTGACGGCCAAGCCGAATTTGCTTGCAGACTAGGGAGCGCTGGCGCGTCAACGCTTCGCCGAACGGCAAGATCAATTTCGTCCAGAACAAATTTCCACCGAGGATCACTCACGGCGCCGTCCCACCCGGAAAGATCCATCGGCCACAGATGCTCAAAGCTAGGCGGCGGCGGCGCCTTGCCAAGAGCAACCGGCACCAGAGCGCGCCGGGCGAGCGCCGCGCGCGCGCCGGAGAGGATAGCAGCAGAGCCGCAGGCGGCAGTCGACCATATCACCAACGATGCGGCCGCAGCCTCCTCCCCCTCAGCCGGCTGCAAGCCGCTGGAAGTGAGCGCTGCCGCGATCCGGTCGGCGAGGCCGACACTTTCGGGCGCGAAAAGAAGCCTGACCTTGCTCATTTATTAGGGTTGAATCCGGAAATTCCGCCGTCCCCACGCACGGCCGAGTGCGGCTGTTGTTCGCCGATTGCAGGCGCCCTCGCAAGGCGTATTCCCGGGATTTGACTTAACCTTTGGCATGATTTTGTTCTTGCTCTGTTCTTAAGCCTCTGGCAACCTCGGGCAACCGGCAACCGGGGAGCACTTCATGGTCGCGCAGTTGACGACTTTCGCGTTTCAGGGCGTCGAGGCGCGCGCCGTCGCGGTTCAGGTGCAGATTTCAGGCGGCGCCAATCAATTCTCGATCGTCGGTTTGCCGGACAAATCAATTTCAGAGGCCCGTGAGCGCGTTCGCTCCGCACTTTGCGCGATCGGGCTTGGGCTGCCGCCGAAGCGCGTAATTGTTAACCTCGCGCCCGCCGATCTTCCCAAGGAGGGCGGACATTTCGATCTTGCGATCGCGCTCGGCGTCCTGATCGAAATGGGGGCGTGTCCTCGCGACGCGGCCGATGGCTATGCGGTAATCGGCGAGCTTGGTCTCGATGGATCGGTAGCGCCAGTTGCTGGCGCATTGCCGGCGGCGATCCCCCCCAACGCCAAC
>JBBTJH010000352.1:0-2402 GCA_038059555.1 Pseudomonadota bacterium
TGAACGGCGGTCTCGACGGCGACATCATCGACGGCGGGATCGGCAATGATCTGATGACCGGCGACACCGGCAACGATTCGATGCTCGGCGGCGACGGCAACGATACGTTAGTCGCGGGCTCGGGCTCCGACACCGTTGACGGCGGCGTCGGCGACGATGCGGCCGATGCGGGCGCAGGAACCGACGTGATGATCGGCGGCACGGGCAAGGACAGCCTCTTTGGCGGCACGGGGACCGATTCGATCACCGGCGACGCCGGCAACGACACGCTGCAGGGCGGCGATCAAAACGACACGATCCTCGGCGGGGCGGGCTTTGACGTGCTGCTTGGCGGCAACGACAACGACTTCCTTGACGGCGGGGCGTCGAACGACATCCTGTTTGGCAATGCCGGCGTCGACACTTTCAACTTCGCGTTCGGCGGCGGCACGGACACGGTCCGCGACATGGTCGCGGGCGTGGGGCTTAACGACGTCATCCGGCTTGAAGGCTTCGGGGCGGCGTTCAACACCTTCGCCGAGGTGATGGCGGCCGCGACCGACAACGGCACGGACACGACCATCAATTTCGGCGGCGGCAACATCCTCATCGTCCAGAACGTCACCGTCGCGCAGTTCAACACCGACGACTTCATCTTCGGCTGATCCGCTTACGGACCAATAAAGGAACGCCCGCGCCATCAGCGCGGGCGTTCTTCTTTTGAGGGTGAGAAAACAAACTTTTCCCCGTTTTGACGAAAATTATCTAACTGGTTGATTCAAAAAAAGAATTTTGAACCGTCCTACACCTTGCCCTAGGCTTTATTCTTGCGGGGTCTGGAACTCGTGAGGGGTTCCGGCCCCCGGCTGCGCCCTCGCGCGCCGGGGCGTCAAATCAGTAATGGAGTAACCTATGTCCCAATCCCCGCGCCTCAAGCTTTCTTATATCCTGCCGCAGCAAGCGCAAAAACATGTGAGCGCCAATGAGAGCTTTCGCCGCCTCGATGCGCTGGTGCAGCTCAGCGTCAAATCCGTAACGCTCGCCGCAGAGCCGTCCGCGCCTGCGGAGGGCGACGCCTATATTTTGCCGGCGGGCGCGAGCGGCGCTTCCTGGGGGCTTCTCCCTGCCGGCGCTGTCGCCGCCTTTCAGGACGGACAATGGCTGGAACATTCGCCGCGCGCCGGCTGGCGCGCTTATGTCGAAAGCGCCGGCAAATTTTATCTCTACAATGGCGCGCAGTGGAACGAGGAAGCAGCCTCCGGGAGCAGCGGCGCCTTCGCGACGCTCGGCGTCAATGCGGCTGCCGATGCGATCAACAAACTTGCAGTTAAATCGGACGCCGCGCTTTTTTCTCACGATGACGCAACGCCCGGGACCGGCGACGCGCGCCTTGTCGTCAACAAAAGCAGCGCTGCTAAAACTGCCAGCGTCGTTTTTCAAAACGGGTATTCGGGCCGCGCCGAATTCGGCTTGGCGGGGAGTGACGATTTCAGTTTGAAAGTGAGCGCCGACGGCGCCGCATGGATCAATGCGATCGTCGTCAAGCCGGACGGCAAGGTCGGTCTCAACACGCTGGCGCCAGCTGCGCCTTTTGAGCTTCATGTCGACGGCGCCGCGACGGCGGCTAGCCTCATTTCCTCTGACGATCTCATCATCACCAAAGAAAGCGGCGCCTCGGCGTTTGCAGGGGTCGTCGCCGCGGCCTCCTCGTCGGCGAGGATGGTCTTTAAAGGAACGCGCGCCCGCGGCAGCCTTAGCGCCCCTGCCGCCGCCAGCGACGGCGATTTCACATTTTCCCTCCTTGGGGCGGTGTTTGACGGCGTCATGACCCGGGGGACTGCCGGCGTCGAAATGCGGGGCGATGGAGCGGGCTCCTCAGGCGTTGCGCCGCAGCGGATTGAATTCGCGACCGGAGCGGCGGGAATCCGGTCGGAGAGGATGCGCATAACGTCGGGCGGCGATGTCGGCATCGGCGTCACCGCGCCTTCCTGCCGGCTCGACGTCGATGGCGCCGTGAAGGTGAAAAGCTTTGTCAAAACCGCCCTGCCATAGGCGTCGGCGAGCGGCGCTGGGGCGATGATCTATGTCTCTAACGAAATCGGCGGCGCTGTGATCGCTTTTTCCGACGGGACGTCCTGGCGGCGCGCGACCGATCGGGCGGTTGTCAGCTAAAATAGGATTATCATACAAATATCAATAGCTTAAACGGTTATTTGAAGGCTGGATGGCGGGACGGAAGTCCCGTCAACCGGCAGCCGGAGCAGGGCCCCTGCAAAGGCGAGGAAAATCAAGGCGATGAAATCCCGGGCCGGAGTGATCGGGGGCACACCTGATCAGATTGTTTTAGTATAGTGCGGGTAACCAAGTGAGGGAGGCGCGGCCCACCGGCTGCGCCTCGAGAACGGATCGGCATCTGGTGAAGA
>JBBTJH010000352.1:2412-4528 GCA_038059555.1 Pseudomonadota bacterium
ACCATCTCGTATTCGACCGCCTGAAGCCCTCGGCGGTAGAAGCGGCCGTTCTTGAGCGACTCGTTCGCGGCGGCGCGGCCGCTCCTCGTCCGGGCGGCGGTCTTCAGCGCGGGGGTCAATCTCTTGATGCTGACCGGCCCGCTTTACATGTTGCAGCTTTATGACCGCGTGCTGGCGAGCCGGAGCATGCCGACGCTCGCGGTGCTGACGCTGCTCATCGTCGGGCTTTATGGCGCGATGGGTCTCCTGGATTTTGTGAGGACCGCGCTGGTCGCGCGCGCCGCTGCGCGGTTCGACGCGCGGCTGAGCCAGGCGGCCTTCGATGCGGCGGTTGAGGGATCGCGTTATTCGGCGGGGCAGGCCGGCGACGCGCCTTTAAAAGATCTGCGCACCATCCGCCAGGCCGTCGGCTCGTCGGCGGTGACGGCGCTTTTCGATGCGCCGTTCGCGCCGTTCTATCTCATTCTCGTCTTCATGCTGCATTGGGCGCTCGGTGTCACAGCGCTCATTGGCGCCGCCGCGCTTGTCGCACTGGCGATCATGAATGAACGCACGTCGCGCGCGGCGATGAAGACCGCGCTCGAATCCGGGACGGCGGGCGACACCGCCATATCGGCGATCATGCGAAACGCTGCGGCCGCCGATGCGATGGGCATGCGCGGCGCGCTGCGCGATATCTGGATGACGCACGCGTCGAAGGCGCAACTTTCCAACGCGGAAGCGGGCGATCTGATCAACACCTTCGGCGCCGCCACCAAATCGGGGCGCATGCTGCTGCAATCTCTGATCCTCGGCGTCGGCGCCGTTCTCGTCATTGAGCAGCAAACGACGCCGGGCGTGATGATCGGCGCGTCGATCATCACGGGGCGCGCGCTTGCGCCGGTTGAGCAGGCGATCGGTCAGTGGAAGGTCATCGGCGCAGCGATTGCCGCGTGGCAACGGCTCCAGAAATTTCTTGCGGCGGCGCCCAAGCAAGGCGGGAAACTGTCGTTACCGGCGCCGACCGGTTTTCTGCGGCTCGACCGCGTCTTTGTGCAGCCGGCGCTCGCCAAAAAGCCGATCGTCAAAGGCGTCAGCCTCGAAGTGAAGCCGGGCGAAGCGCTCGGCATCGTCGGCCCTTCCGGCGCCGGCAAGTCGACGCTCGCGCGCGCCATGATCGGCGTTGAGCGTGTCGTCTCTGGCGAAGTTCGCCTCGACGGCGCCGATCTCATCTCCTGGCCGCGCGATGAGGTCGGGTGCCATATCGGCTACCTGCCGCAGGAAGCGGAGCTCTTCGCCGGAACCGTCGCGCGCAATATCGCGCGCTTTGACGGAACCGCGAAGGATGAAGAGATCATTGCGGCGGCGAAAGCGGCGGGCGCGATGGATCTGATCCTCGGACTGCCCGACGGTTTTGAAACGGATGTCGGCGAGCGCGGCCAGCGTCTTTCCGTCGGCCAGCGCCAACGCATCGGCCTTGCACGCGCGCTTTTTCGCGACCCGGTTCTGATCGTCCTCGATGAGCCCAATTCAAATCTCGACGCCGAAGGCGATGTCGCTTTGTCGAATGCGATCCTCACCGCCAAGCAACGCGGCGCGGCGATCGTCGTTGTCGCGCACCGGCCGAGCGCGATCGCGCATGTCGACCGCCTGTTGATGCTTGTCGATGGCGAACCGCGCGCCTATGGACCGCGTGACGAAGTGCTGGCGAAAATCGCGCCGGGCGTCGCTGCGATCGGCGGCGCGAAAAAGCCCCAGGAAACGGAACCACATGTCGCCGCCAACCGTTCAATCGGATGACAAGACCGACGACGCCGGCCGCTTCACGCGGCTCGGCTGGGTCGCCGCAGCCGCCGTTTTCGGCGGGCTGCTGCTGTGGTCTGTTGTGGCGCCGATCAACAGCGCGGTGATCGCGCCGGGCCAGCTGTCGGTTGAAACCAACCGCAAGACAATCCAGCACCTTGAAGGCGGCGTCATCAGCAAAATCCACGTCAAGGAAGGGCAGGCAGTCAAAGCCGGCGATCTCCTCGTCGATCTCGACGACACGGTGACCAGAGCCAATGTCGATCTGCTGACCGCGCAGCTCGCGGAAGGGGTCGCGCGGCACGCGCGCCTTCTCGCCGAGCGCGACGGGCTG
>JBBTJH010000353.1:0-3423 GCA_038059555.1 Pseudomonadota bacterium
AGAGAGTTTACCGGCGATCCCCGGCGGTTCGGGCGAAGGCGGCGACGGGCGCCCCCCGCGCCCGTAAGCGCGCGCGCCGCAAGAGCAAATCGAGAGGGCTGCGCGACCGGCTCGTCCGCCATTCGGCTGAAGCCGGGTTTTTCGTTTTCGCCGGCGCGATTGCGCTAGCGGCAGTCGTCGTTCATTTCACCCGCGATCTGCCGGATACGGACGGTTTATGGCGTGAAAATTCGCACCCGCGCATCAGCATGGTCGCCGCCGACGGATCGCCGATCATGATTCACGGGCAGAGCTTTGGCGCGCCGGTGCGGCTTTCGGATTTGCCCGCTTACACGCCGCAGGCGGTGCTCGCGGTTGAGGACCGCAATTTCTATCACCATGTCGGCGTCAATCCGCTGGCGGTCGCGCGCGCCATCATCGTCAACATGACGGAGGGCGAAGTTCGTCAGGGCGGATCGACCCTGACGCAGCAGCTTGCAAAAAACCTCTTTTTGTCCTCCGACCGCACTTACAAGCGGAAGATTCAGGAATTCTTTCTCGCCCTCTGGCTTGAGCACCAGTTCAGCAAAGACGAGATTTTGACGTTGTATTTAAACCGCGTCTATTTCGGCGCCGGGGCTTACGGCATCGACGCGGCGAGTTATCGCTATTTCGGCAAATCCGCGCACAATCTGACGCTTGCTGAATCGGCGATTCTTGCGGGGCTGCTGAAAGCCCCGTCGCATTACGCGCCGGACAGAAACCCGGTTGACGCCGGCCAGCGCGCGCGGCTTGTCGTTGATGCGATGCTCGATGCGGGGTTCATCACCGGCGAACAGGCAAGAGCCGCGTATCAATCGCCGGTTCAGATCGGTGCGTCGCAATTTGCGGGCGCGCCCTATTTTGTCGATTACGCTGTCGCTGAAGCAAAGACCATCGCCAAAACAATCGACGCCGATCTGACGGTCCGAACGACCTACGATCCGGCGCTGCAAGATGCGCTTGAAATGGGGATGACGGCGGGCGCGGCGCTCTCGCATCTCGATCCGTCGATTGAAATCGCCGCGGTTATTCTCGACACGGAAGGCGGCGTGCGCGCGATGGCGGGCGGAAAAGATTATCGCATCAGTCAGTTCAACCGCGCGACCCATGCGCACCGCCAGCCGGGATCGGCGTTCAAGCCGTTCGTTTTTCTCGCGGCGCTCGAAATGGGCGCGAGTCCTTTTGACATCATCGATGATGCGCCGGTGACGGTCGGCAAATGGTCGCCTGAAAATTACAAGGGCAAATATTTCGGCGAGGTGACGCTGACCGAAGGGCTCGCAAGATCGCTGAACGGCGCGACCGTGCGCCTGCAGGAACAAACGGGGCGCGGCGCGGTGCGTCTTACCGCCAAGCGAATGGGGCTTAAAGGCCCCTTTAATCAAGGGCCGGCGCTCGCGCTTGGCGTTGACGCGGTGACGCCGCTTGAACTCGCGGGCGCCTATGCGCCGCTCGCCAATGGCGGCTACCGGATTGAACCGCACGGCGTCGAGCGCGTCGATCTCAGCGACGGCGATCCCGTCTTCAGCCGCAAGACGCGGTTGATCGAGTCGGCGGCCTCGCCCGGCGCTATTCGCGATCTCAACGCCATGCTGGCGGCGGTTGCGGACTGGGGCACGGGAAAGGCCGCGCACCTCTCGCGCTATCAGGCGCGCGGCAAGACCGGCACCACGCAGGACAATCGCGACGCCTGGTTCGCGGGCCACGCCGGCGGCCTTATCTGCGTCGTCTGGGTAGGGCGTGACGATTACAAGCCGATGGGCGACATCACCGGCGGCGGCCCGCCGGCGACGATCTGGCGCGAGATCATGGAGCGCGCGCTGATCGCGCGTCCCCCGAAAGAAGAAGAAAATCCGCTGGTCGCGCCGATATTGCCGATGATCGATGATGAGGCGCCCGTCCAGGGGTAGGGCGTGCTTCTAAAACCGCGGATACGTCGCTAAGCCGCTCTCGCGCCGCCATAGGCGTAAAGGCCCTGACCATGTTCTTCGAACCAGTCGCGGGCCGCGCGCGCGTCAACGCCGAGGCTTTTGACGATCCGCCAATAAGCGGGCGAATGATTGAGATGCACAAGATGGGCGCATTCATGCGCGGCGACGTAATCGAGAATTTCGGGCGGCGCGAAAATGAGACGCCAGGAAAATGACAAGGCGCCGTCGCGCGCGCACGATCCCCAGCGCGAGCGCGTGTCGCGGATCGTGATCGGCCCGCGCTTATGGCCAAGCCTTTCGCAATAATAATCGGCGCGCTCGGTGAGCGCCTTGCGCGCTTCCGCTTTCAGCCAGTCTGTCACCCGGCGATTGACATGGAGCGGATCGCCGCCGGCGAGGAGCGCGCCTTCCGTCAGGCGGACGGCGGAACGCGGGCCGCCTTCATTGACGATGGTGACCGGCGCGCCGCGAAACGGAAACCGGGTTCCCCCGGCGAAGGGTTTTGCGCGCCGCCCCTCTTCAAGCTGTGCGCTGATCCAGCGGGCGCGCGTTCTTGCAAAATCGAGCGCCTCGGGGAGTGCGCGTTTGGACGGCGCAGTGACGAAAACGCGCCCTGCGGCCGCGTCCACTGTGACGATCAGCCGGCGCGCCCGCCGATTGATTCGGGCGGTCAGCGGCGCCGTTCGATCGCCAAGATCGATCGTCGTCTCCAAGGGCGGATGGGAAGGGCGCGGCGGCATCGGCGCGCATCGTCACTAATTTCCCGGCGGCTGCAAGCCCTCAAATCCGTCATCTTGGAAGAGCGCGCTTTTACGCGCGAATCCGGTTTCCACTTTCGCGTCCGGCGCGCTAAAGGGGGCGGAGCAATAAGCGCGAAAATCGCCGGCGATCATGGACGCATCTGCACCCCCGGTTTTGCCTGCCGCCAATGATATTCCGGCGGATGCGACGCCTATGATGGCGCAATATCTGGAAATCCGCGCGCATTCCGGCGACGCGCTGTTGTTCTACCGCATGGGCGATTTTTACGAGCTGTTTTTTGACGACGCGGTGAAGGCGTCGGCGGCGCTTGACATCACTCTGACGCGGCGCGGCAAGCACGCGGGCGAGGACATCCCGATGTGCGGCGTGCCGTTTCACGCCTATGAGGTTTATCTTGCGCGCCTCATCCGGGCCGGATTTTCGGTCGCCATCTGCGAGCAGACCGAAGACCCGGCGGAGGCGAAGAAGCGCGGCTCGAAATCGGTCGTTCGCCGCGCTGTCGTCCGCGTCGTCACGCCGGGAACGATCACCGAAGAAACCTTGCTTGAAGCCTCGGAAGGAAATTTTCTGGGCGCACTTGCAATCCTCGGCGGCGGAGAGGGCGCGCTCGCGGGCGTTGACATCTCGACCGGCGAGCTGGTGGTGAGATCGACCAGCGTCGCAACGTTCTCTGCGGATTTTTCAGCTCTCCCGTTTTCGGAACTGGTCA
>JBBTJH010000354.1:0-3457 GCA_038059555.1 Pseudomonadota bacterium
GGGGGGGTGGGGCGGGGGAGAGTTCACCGGATCCCGAGACAGCAACGCCGTATCCGGGATGACGAAGAGTGTAAGGCCTCCAGAAAGGAGGGGGATAAGGTGGGGGATAACTTCGTCTGAATCGATCAACCAATTGATTCGTATAGGTAATTTATATGCCAGATTTCGTTTGCTCGTTGGCCTACTGCAACCAGGGGTTTAGCCCTCGCCCCTCAGCAGGTCGGCCTCGTCCAAACAAATCTTAACCCCGGCGCCGCTAACTTTTCCTGGCCCCGGAGCCGCCGCCCATGCCGCAAATTCTGTCGATCCAATATCTGCGCGCGATTGCTGCGATGCTGGTCGTCGCGCTGCACGCCACGATCGCGATCCGGCGCGATTATGCGCACGACTTTGCGATATTCACGACCGGCCATTTCGGCGTCGATATTTTCTTTGTCATCTCAGGCTTCATCATGTGGACGATCGCCTCAACGCGCGAGACGTCGCCCGCTCTATTCTTCGAGAGGCGCGTCATCCGCATCGTTCCGCTCTACTGGGCGCTGACCATTCCAACCGCGCTGATCTCAAGCGACGGCGGATTTCATGTTGAGCCGTTGACGGATTACGGATCGCTGGCGCGGTCGTTTTTCTTCATACCGGAGTGGAACGAGAAGCTCGGTTCGGTGACGCCTATCTTGGTTCCCGGCTGGACGCTGAACCTTGAAATGTTTTTCTACGCGGTGTTTGCGCTGACGCTTGTTTTAAAGCCAAAACCAAGGCTTTTGACGATAGTCGCGATATTGTCGGCGCTCGCCGCCTCAAGGCTCGCGATCGGCGTTTCCGGGATTGCGGCGATCAATCTTTACACGAACTCAATTGTCGGCGAGTTTGCCTTCGGCGTTCTGCTCGGCTGGTTTTTCCAGAACGGATTTTCAAAGATCGCGGACCGCCCCGGAGCGTGGCGCTATGGATTGGGTCTGATCGCAGCGGGCGCCGCCGCGACAATGTTCAGCGAACTTCTGACCGATGCGCGCATTCTTTATTTCGGGATACCGGCGCTGATGATCGTCGCCGGCGCCCTGCTGACGGAGCGGACGCTTGCGCGCTTCCCGCTTCGGCCGCTGAGATTTCTCGGGGACGCTTCCTATTCGATCTACCTCGCCCACATCATGGCGCAGTCGGTAAGCCTTAAAATTTTCGGGCCGCTTTTTGGCGCCTCGTCTCCGGTTCTCGCGGTTCTCGGCATGACCGCCTGCGGCTGCGCGGCGGGCGTTCTCGTCCACCTTTTCCTCGAAAAGCCGCTGACCCGAATCGCTGGCGATGCGGCCAAAAGGCTGAGGGCGCCTCGCCCCGCCGCTTTTTCCGCCAGAGCGCCGCTTCCCCAGAAGTAAGTGAGCGCTCACTTGCTTTTGCTCAGCTTTAAGCCTATATGAGTGAGCGCTCACTCACAGCGAGCGAGTATTTCTTCCCGGCGACCAAGGCGCTTGGCCGGGAGGTGACCATCCTGTAACATCGCGCAACAGACTGTGCGCCGGCAATCGTTCAGGGCGATGCCGGCGAAAGGGAGGACCCGGCCGCATTTTCCTTTAACGGGGGGCGGGGGCGCCGGGCGGGCTAAGGAGAGCGGCGGGGACCCGCCGCCGTTACGAAGGGGCTTTCATGGACGAGACCTTGGGGCGCATCGAGCGCCGGTCGCGCAAATCCATTTTTCACGCCTTGCTCGCCGCGTCCCACAAGAAGGGCGCGAACGCGGTCGCCTTGATCGACGGCGACGGGCGCGAGCTGACCTACAAGGAAATCATCCGGGCGAGTTTCGCGATCGGCGGTCCTTTGGCCCGCGCGACATCGCCTGGCGAGAAGGTCGGGATCATGCTGCCGACAGGCGCCGGCGCCGTGATCGCGCTGATGGCGGCGTTCTCTCAGGGGCGAACGCCTGCGATGTTCAACTTCACCTCGGGCGCCCGAAACCTCAAGGCGGCCGCCAGAGCCGCCGAAGTGACGAAGGTCGTCACCGCTCACAAATTCATCGAGATCGGAAAACTTGAAGGCCTCGTCAAAGACCTCGAGGGCGCGGTTCAGTTTCTCTATCTGGAAGACATGAAAGCGGCGCTGACGCCGGTCGACAAGCTGCGCGCGGTCGCCGGGCCGATGCTGCCGCGCTTTTTCTCGGCCTCGCCCGACCCCGACAGCCTCGGCATCATTCTCTTCACCTCCGGGACGGAGGGCGATCCCAAAGGCGTCGCTTTGAGCCACGCCAACATCCTTTCAAACATCTATCAGATCGCCGAACACGTCAAAATTCTGCCTACGGACATTTTCTTCAACCCGTTGCCGACCTTTCATTGCTATGGCCTCACGGCCGGCACGCTGTGGCCGATTTTGAACGGCTATAAGGTCGTGCTGCACCCCTCGCCCTTGCAGACCAAAATCGTTCCGCAGCGGATTTTCGAAACGGGATCGACGGTGCTTTTTGCGACCGACACGTTTCTGCAGCAGTATATGCGGGCGAGCGAGGATGGCGGGATGTCGTCACTAAGGATCGCGGTCTGCGGCGCTGAACGCGTCAAGGATGAAACGCGGCAGGCGGCCGAGCGCCGCTTCGGGTTTGAGGTCCTTGAAGGCTACGGCGTCACCGAAGGCTCGCCCGTCCTTGCGGCGAACCAGCCAGGCGACATCAGAGCGGGAACAGTCGGCAAACTGCTTCCCGGCGTCGAATGGCGGCTTGAAGAGGTCGAGGGGCTAACGGGGGGCAAGCGGCTTTTCGTCAAGGGCCCCAACATCATGCAAGGCTATATCACGCCCGACGCGCCGGGCGTTGTCACGCCGCCGGAGGGCGGCTGGCACGACACCGGCGACATCGTCGCTTTTGACGATGACGGCTACATGGCGATCCGGGGACGGATGAAACGCTTCGCCAAGATCGGCGGCGAAATGGTCTCGCTCGCCGTCGTCGAGAATTGCGCGACCGCCGTCTGGCCCGACAACATGCACGCGGCGGCGATCCTCCCCGACGACAAAAAAGGCGAACAGATCGTTCTCGTCACCGACCGGCCCTCCCCCGACCGGACGCAGCTTCTCGGCTGGGCGCAAAATCACGGCGTTCCAGAGCTCGCGGTTCCAAAGAAGATCGTCTCGGTCGCCGAAGTTCCCGTGCTCGGCACCGGCAAGCTCGACTATGTCGCCATCCAGCGCCTCGCCGCCGACGGCATCGGGCTGACGGCTGAGCAAAAGCGCGAGCGCGAGATCCGGCTCGGCGAGATCGACGCGAGGCTGTCGCCGCAAAATATTCCCGCAGCGGCAATCGACCCAGCGCCGCTGAAACGCGCCGCCGAATAGCCGTCAGCGCGTAGCGCATCCTGCGAGGCGCGCGCGAAACCGTTATCAACTTGCGCTAGTGCGCCGCCATCGTCGCCGCGAGCCAGGGAAGGCTCAGCGCCAGCACGATGCTGATGATAAGACCGATCAAGGCTTTTCCGGC
>JBBTJH010000355.1:0-4425 GCA_038059555.1 Pseudomonadota bacterium
AGCTGCCGACGACGGGACCGTCGATGGTCGTGCAAGCGCTGCATCTCCTCGTCGTTGTGCGGGAAGTCCGGCGACAGGACCTTGAGGGCGACGAGCTGGTTGGTTTTGAGATCGTTGGCCTGAAAGACGACGCCGCAGTGCCCCTGCCCCAGCGCGGCGCGGATTTCGTGACCGTGACAAAATTCGAAAGCATCGACTGGCGCCATGTGTAGCCCGCGATCCTCGGCGCCATAGCCGACTTTCTGACTGCCGGGTTGCCGGTTCTCGCCGAAGGCGCCGCCCCCGCCGCCAAACCCGCGACCTCGCTCGACGAATACGAGGAAGAAGACCGCGAGATCGTCGAGCAGATCATCGAGCTCATCGACACCCGCGTCCGCCCGGCCGTCGCCGCCGACGGCGGCGATATCGTCTTCCAGCATTATGAGCCGAGAACGGGCGTCGTCTTTTTATCCCTGCACGGATCATGTTCGGGGTGCCCCTCTTCAACGATGACCTTGAAAGCGGGCATTGAAAACATGCTGAAGCATTACGTGCCGGAAGTCGTAAAAGTCGAGGCCGTAGCGTAAGCGCCGGCCGATCAATGAAATTCAGGGAGTAAGGCGCGGCATGTCCGACAAGATGATCAACGACCAGGCGATGGATCTCATTTTTCGCGAGGCCCGAACCCGCAACGGCTGGGAAGACCGCAAAGTCTCCCGCCCGCTGATGCAGGCGGTCTACGATCTGATGAAATGGGGCTCGACCTCGGCGAACTGTTCTCCGGCGCGTTTTGTCTTCGTCGCCTCCGACGAGGCGAAACAGCGCCTGAAGCCGTTTCTCTCCGGCAATAACGCCGATAAAACCATGAAGGCGCCCTGCTGCGTCATCATCGCTCACGATACGGAGTTTTATGAAAAGCTCCCCGAGCTTTTTCCGCATACGGACGCGAGAAGCTGGTTCAAGGGAAATGAGAAATTGAGCGAGACGACCGCCTTCAGGAATGGCACCTTGCAAGGGGCCTATTTCATGCTCGCCGCGCGCGCTCTCGGCCTCGACTGCGGGCCGATGTCGGGCTTTGACAACGCCGGCGTCGACCGGGAATTCTTCAGCGGCACGACTTGGAAATCGAATTTCCTTTGCAATATCGGCTATGGCACGGATGAAAATCTTTTCCCGCGCAGTCCGCGCCTTGACTTCGATCAGGCCTGCAAGATCGTCTAGGCGCGATGAAGACACTCGCGATCGATACGTCGTTTGAGGCCTGCTCGGCGGCGATTGTCGATGACGGCCGCGATCTCTCTGTCGAGACGAAAATCATCGGCCGCGGCCATTCGGAAGGCTTGCCAACGATGGTCGCGGCGGCTCTCGCGTCGGCGGGGCTTAGGGTTCGCGATCTCGACCGGATCGGCGTCGTTATCGGGCCGGGCGCTTTCGCGGGCGTTCGCGTCGGTTTGGCCTTTGCGCGCGGGCTTTGCCTCGGAACCGGCGTCAAGGCTGTCGGCGTCTCCTCTCTGAAAGCTCTCGCCGCGAGCGTTGCGCCTTCCGGCTTGCTCGCCTGCGTTTTCGACGCGCGCCGCAGTCAGGTCTATGCCGCGCTCTACGATCAAACGCTCCGTGAGCTGATTGAGCCTTTTGTCGCCTCGCCTGAGGACGCGGCCCATCGCTTGACGGCGCAAGGCGCATCCGCCCTGACGCTGGCGGGGTCGGGGGCCGCTCTCGTCGCGCCGCATCTTGGCGCGCCGGCTTTCATTTCGGAAATCTCGACGATCGATCCTGCAGCTCTTGCGCGCCTTGCCGCCGCGGCGACCCCGCATGCGGCGCCGCCGTCGCCTTTATATTTGCGCCCGCCGGACGCAGCGCCCTCCAAAAGCTCGCTCTTTGCCGAGGCGATGGCGCCATGACGGGGTGGACAGTGCGCGCGGCTAGGCTCGACGACGCTGACGTCATCGTCGATCTTGAAGCGCGCGCCTTCGGCGCTGCGAGCTGGGGCGCTGCCTCCGTCGCCGACGGCCTCACCGCGCCGCATGTTGCAACACTCGTTGCGTTTCACGACAGCGCGCGCGAGGCGGCGGCGTTTGTGTTCTGGCGCTCGCTGGGCGAGGAGGCGGAGATACTCTCGATCGGCGTCGCGCCGCGCTTTCGCCGGCGCGGCGGCGCGCGCGCCCTTCTTGACGAAGTGGTTGAGCGCGCACGCAGCGAAGGCGTTCGCAAGCTCTTTCTGGAAGTCGATGTCGCCAATACGTCTGCGGCCGCTCTTTATGCGTCGCAGGGATTTCAGCGAATCAGTCTCAGAAAGCGCTATTATAAAAATGGCGGCGACGCGCTCGTCATGCGGCTCGATCTGTGATTAAAGAACGCGCGAACGGAGGAGAGCAATGATGGACCGTCTCGAAAAGATCTGCGTCGAGAAGGGCATGCGCATGACCGATCAGCGCCGCGTCATCGCCCGCGTCCTCTCCATCGCGGAAGACCATCCAGACGTCGAGGAAATCCACCGCCGCGCCGCCGAGATAGATCCCAAAATTTCGATCGCGACGGTTTACCGGACGATGCGCCTCTTTGAAGAAGCCGGCGTCGTCGAGCGGCACGATTTCCAGGACGGCCGCTCCCGCTACGAAGAGGCGACTGACGATCACCATGACCATCTGATCGATCTCAAATCGGGCCGGGTCATCGAATTCGTGAACCCCGAAATCGAGGCCCTGCAACGGCGCATCGCCGAGGAGCACGGCTACAAACTCGTCGCCCACCGGCTTGAGCTTTACGGGATTCCGCTGAAAAAATAGCAGCCCGCATTATTGATATCTTAAAGTAAACTGCCTAGTGTACCTCCGTCCGAAGGAGGCTCCATGGCGCTGCGCGACCTTTATCCGATCCCCGATATCGACCCCGTCTGGTCCGTCCCCCAAAACTACGAGACGGCCTTCGACTGGCGGTATGACGACGGCCGCAAGCAGATGATGCACCTCTATCAGAAGGGCAAGGACATGCAGTGGGACGCGATCAGCCGCGTCGACTGGGAGGAAGAGCTCGACCCCGACAATCCGATGCAGATGCCCGATGAGATGTCGGGGCTCTTTTATACGCCGATCTGGCAGAAGGCGTCGGAAAAAGAAAAAGCGAATATGCGCCGCCATTTTCAGGCGTGGACGATTTCGCAGTTTTTGCAAGGCGAACAAGCGGCGATGATTTGCGCGGCGAAGATCGTGCAGCAGGTTCCCGATCTTGATGCGAAGTTTTACGCGTCGACGCAGGTGATGGACGAAGCGCGTCACGTTGAGGCCTACAAAAAGCTTCTTGAAAAATTCGGTCTTGCCTATCCGATGACGAAGCCCTTGCAGACGCTGGTCGATCAGGCGCTGCGCGACTCGCGCTGGGACATGACGTATCTCGCGATGCAAGTCGTCATCGAAGGGCTTGCGCTCGCGGCATTCGGCAACATCCGCGACACGTCGAAGAACAAGCTGACGCAGCAGGTCAACGCTTTTGTCATGCAAGATGAATCGCGCCATGTCGCGTTCGGCCGGCTGGCGCTTCGTGACTATTACCCGCACTTGACCGACAAGGAGCGCGGCGAGCGCGAGGAGTTTCTGGTCGAGGCCTGTTATCACATGCGCGATCGTTTTGAGCAGCGCGAAACTTACGCGATTTTGGGGCTCGATGTTGAAGAATGCGTCCGCCTGCAGAATGAATCTGGCTACATGAAACTCTTCCGGACGGTGCTGTTCCAGCGCATCGTCCCGATCGTCCGCGACATCGGTCTGTGGTCTGACAAAATCCAGAAAGCCTATGCGGATATGGGCGTTCTTTCTTTCGCCGACACCGATCAGGCGGCGCTCGTCGCGGAAGACAATCGCCGCGCCGAGGAGCTCGACGAAGAAGCAAAACTCTCGCGCGCCGCCTATGTGCAGAGCGTCGCCGATCAGGGCGCGCGCGTTTACGCAGCCGAGTAATCTCAACCGCCTGGCGCGCTAGTTGCCGCAGTAGCGTGCGGCGACGATGCGGCCGTGGCCGCGTTCCTGGACGATGACCGCGCAATCAAGTCCCTTTTCCGGCGCGGAGAACGTGAACACTCCAGGTCCCGAATGGCCGCTCGCGATCGGCGCCGCCGCGCGAACGACATTCGTCTCGCGAAAGGTGACGCCGGCGTTGTCGCCGGCCGAGACTTTCGTCACCGCGCGCGGCTTGAAGCTGACGACGAACGCGTCATAGATCGTCCCGACATTATCAATCCGTGCACGGAGCATGCCGTCGCCGCCGGCGTCGATGCTGAGGCGCGGCGGCGTCGGGCGGGCCATTTCGTCGAGAAACTGCGCTTCGAGAATCCGTTTTTCGACCGCGTCCTGCTGCGATCCGGCGACGCTGATGACGCCGTCGATCACCGTCTGCGGCGTCACTCTCATCGCGCGTCCGCGGATGCGGAGATTATAGGCCATCTGGCGCGCG
>JBBTJH010000356.1:0-3106 GCA_038059555.1 Pseudomonadota bacterium
CCTTGCCGCGATCGATAAAACCGTGCCAGGATTCGCCGGGACTAAACACCTAGTCGTCACGAGCCTCCTGAGGCAAGCCCCCCCCGTTCGGACGACGGGTTTTCTTTTGGGCATGGCTAGGGCGACAAGCGGAAGAGCATGGCGGACGTAACGATCCTGGACGCAACGGGCCTCCGGTGCCCCCTGCCGGTCATCCGGATGGAGGCGGCGCTGCGCCGGCTTCCCGAAGGCGCCGCGCTCCGGATTACGGCGGATGACCCCATCGCAGCCGTTGATATTCCTCACTTTGCCCGGGAGGCCGGGTGGCGCTGCGACCGGGCTCCGGGGCCAGAGGGGGTTTGCGTCTTTCTGGTCACGCGGGAGGAAAAACCGTGATTTCACGGCCCTAGGGCCTTGCGGCGGCAGGGCCTAAGGTCGCCAAATTGTCTTTGGCCGTGCTAATGGTTAATATGGGTTAAGTAGGGCGTTCGCGCGCCGGGCGAAATCCACGCCCAAAGGCGACGGGGATCGGGCGCTTGGGGATGGTAGGCCGGGGAGTCGAGGGGTTATGAGGAAAAATCAGGTCATGAATCATTCCGGATTACGCCGGGCGCTGATGAGCGTCGCAGCGGCGTCGGCCCTTGTTCTCGCGGGAACGGGCGCAGCTCACGCCAATTACGACATCGGCCTCAAGGCCTTCGAGCAAGGCCAGTACGATGTCGCGGTCGATATCTGGCAGCGATTTGCAGTCGCCGGCGACGTTCGATCGATGAAAGCGCTCGGCGATGTTTATTCAGGCGCGGTTCTCGAAGGCTCCAAAGGCGCGAAGATCCCGCTCGAAACCGGTCGCAAGATCGACAATGTCGAAGCGCTGCGTTGGTACTCGCTCGCCGCGTATCACCGGTTCAATGAGGGCTTCCAGATGCCGACGGCGGAAGAGCGCAATGCGCAAATCCTCGCCGAGGAGCGCCTTCCCGAAATTCGTTTCCGCATGAGCACCGGCGACGTCGCCAAAGCGCAAAAGCTCGTTTCCGACACCTTTGAGCGCGGCAGCCCGTATGATCTTTACACGCTCGGCGACATGTATCGTCGCGGCACCGGCGTCGATAAGAACAACACCAAAGCGCTGACGATGTATTCGCTCGCCAAGGCCCGCGGGGTTGGCGCAGCCTCAATCGCCTACGAAGAACTCGAAGGGCTGATGTCCGCTGCCGAAATCAAGTCGGCGAACGAAACCGTCGTCGGCTGGCAGCCGCCGCTGCCGGAAGAGCATGTCGGCGACACGCCGCAGATGAAAGAATTCGAGCGCACGAAGAAGGAGCTTGAAGAGCTTCGCCTTCAACAAGCGCTGATGGCGATCGCCGATATCGACGTCGAACTTATCCAGCGCGCGCTGAAATCGCTCGGCCTCTATTACGGCTCGGTCGACAACGAGATGGGCCTTGAGACCCGCGAGGCGATCCGTCGCTTCCAGTATTCGCGCGTCAGCGCCGATACCCAGCTGACGGACGAAGAAAAGGACGCTGTGAAGACCGGTGTTCTGACCGCCCGCCAAACGGTTCAGCTGTTCGAGGCCGCCGCCAAGGAAGGCCATCCGATGTCGCAATATGTTCTCGGCGTCATGCACGTCCGGGGGATTGGCGTCGTCCAGGATGGCGACAAAGCGATCGACTGGCTCGGCAAGGCGGCGAAGGCCGATCTTGCAATCGCGCATTATGCGCTCTGCGTCGTTTACCGGGATTCAACGCCGGGACTTAATCCGGTGCGGCCGGACAAGGCGAAGGCGGCGATCCATTTCGCGCGCGCCCAGTCGCTCGGCTATCGGCAGGCTGGCGAGGCGCTTCGTCAGCTTGAATTCGAAAAGCCGCGCAGCATCGAATAGGCAGGAGAGCAGTTCCATGAAACGCGTACTCACACTTCTGGCGGCCGCAAGCGGTCTTTCGATTGCGCTCTCCGACATCGCATCGGCCCAATCGCTCGGCGGATTTCCGATCCGGGAGCCCGGCGTCTCCGGTCCCTCCAGCGGGCCGTCTTCGGGCGGAGCGCCATCCTCCTCGCGGAACGAAGTCGTCGTCAGCAAGGACGCCGGCAGCAAGGTGACGACGATCGCCCAGGCGATGAAAATTGTGCGCCCCGGCGGCACCATCCTCGTCAAAGGCGGCGTCTATCCCGAGAACATCGTCGTGACGAAGCCGGTCGAAATCCGCGGCGTCGAGGGCGATTATGGCCGCAACGCCATCATCCGCGCATCGGCAAACTCGCCTTGCGTTTCGATCGCGCCGGACTCGGCGATGGCGAGCGTCAGCCTTTCCTCACTGATCTTCGAATTCGACGCGTCGGTTCCTTCCGGCAGCTGTATCGACGTTCGCGGCGGAACGGTGTCGGTTTCCGACAGTTTCATCATCCCCTCCGATTCCGACATTCCGCTGCGCGCCGCCTACGGCCCGCTTGGCGGACAGTTGCGCCCCGAACTCCTCGATCATCTGGCGCGCCCGTCCCGCGATCCGGGCCTTTACGAGCGCGTCGAGGACGCCTTCGGCAAATGCAAGGAGTCGAGCAAGGACGGCGCCTGGTGCAAGGCGACCTCGCCAGCATCGGTATCCTCCTGCGCCGACACGTTCTCGGGCATGATGATGTGCCAGTCGAGCTTTGCTGTGCGCGGCTCGGTCGAGTGCAAGGAAAAAGGGCGCGATCTTTGGTGCAGGGCCGGCGATCTGATGCCGGCGGGCGGCGTCGATGACGCATCGCGCCTTGAAAGCTATGTCGCGCGGCATTCGCAGCCGGTCGGCGCTGAAAATAAAAGCTGGCAGGTCGCGACCGGCGGGACGCGGGTTGAAGAAATGCTTCACGCCCGCACTGCAAGAGGCGCCGGGCTGCTCTCCGGCCCGTCCTCGGGCATCCGCGTCACGGCGGGCGATGTCCGTCTCGACAGCAACGTCATTGTCGGCGCCCGCACTGCGGTCAGCTTCGGCAGCGACAACAATGCGTTCATCAAAGGCGCTCTCACCAACAACGTGATCATCGGCAATGGGGTCGGCATCGCCGCTTCCGGCGGCGCCGCCGATCTTTTGTTGACGCGCAACACCATCCGCTACAATGCGGGCGACGGCGTCAACGCCGACGTCTA
>JBBTJH010000357.1:0-10158 GCA_038059555.1 Pseudomonadota bacterium
CGCCGGAAAACCCGCCGCCGATGACGCAGACCTCGGCCGTAATCTCGCCGGAAAGCGGCGGATGCGCCGGCGCCTCATGCGCGCTCGCCGCGTAATAGGATCGGACGTGATCGAGCGGCTTGTGCATGAAAGTCAGAATGTCTGGAGATAGCTGTCATACTCAAAATCGGTGACGCGCTTTTCTGCTGTCGCCATTTCCTGACGCTTGCAGGCGGAAAATACGCGCGTCATCAGTTCGCCGAATATCGGCGCCACAACCGGTCCGTTTGCAAAGGTCTCAAGCGCCGCTTTCCAGCCGAGCGAGAGTTTGGGCGCGTCCGATTTGTAAGCGTTGCCCTCAAGCGCCGGCGGCGGCGTCAGTTTCTTCTCAACGCCGTGGAGGACGCCCGCCAAAATCGCAGCGAGCACGAGATAGGGGTTGGCGTCGGCGCCGGAGATGCGGTGTTCAAAGCGGCGATTGGCGCCCGTGTCGCCGGGAACGCGGATCGCAGCCGTGCGATTCTCGTACCCCCACGTCGCTCGCGTCGGCGCGTGCGAGCCTTCCTGAAACCGCCGCCAGGAATTCATATGCGGCGCAAAGAAAATCATCGCCTCCGCCGACGTCGCAATAAGCCCGGCGATCGCCTGCTTAAAGAGCGCGCTCCCTTTGTCGCCGTCGCCGTCAAAGGCGTTGACGCCGGTCTTCGTCAGCATGCTCATGTGAACGTGCATGCCGTTGCCGGGAAGATCGCCGAAGGGTTTCGCCATGAACGAGGCGAGAAATCCGTGCCGCGCCGCGACGCCTTTGATCGCGCGCTTTAACAAGATCGCCTGATCGGCCGCGCGCAAGACGTCGGCTTGATGTTTGAGGTTCACTTCGAACTGGCTGGGTCCCGCCTCGATGACGGCGGTGTCGAGCGGCAGGCCCTGCTCCTCGCAGGCGGCGTAGAGCTCGGTGAAAAAATCGGAATAAGCGTCGATCTCGCTCATCGCATAGACGCGCCCGTCAACGACGCGGCGTCCGTTGAACTTGTTGGGCGGCGTCAGCGGCCGCCCGTTCTCGTCCGATTTTCCGGAGAGGAGATAGAATTCAAGCTCGAGGGCGGCGACGGGGTGAAGATCATGGCCGGCGAGGCGCTGTTGCAATTGCGCGAGCAGCTGGCGCGGATCGGCGAGGAAGGGGGAGCCGTCCGCTTCGCACATCATCATCAAAGTCTGCGCGGTCGGTTGCGCCGCCCACGGCACCCGCTGCAATCCCGGCTCCAACGCTACGCAAACGCCGTCGCCGTCGCCGGTATCGACAACGAGGCCGTTGTCGAACACGTCCGTCCCCCACACATCGACGCCGATCAGCGAGCGCGGCAAGCGAAGCCCGCCTTCAAAAAGCTTCATCGACCCCTTGGCGGGGAGGCGCTTGCCGCGGATGACGCCGTTGAGGTCAGAAAGAAATGCATCGACGAATTTGACGTCGGGCGACGCGGCGAGGAAAGCGCGCGCGTCGCTCGCGAGTTTGCTGGATTTGGGTTCGGCCATGGTTTTCTCTTCCGCAGAAAGGCGTCAGGCGCCTTTGACATCGCGCAGGGTAAGATCAAGCGCCCGTTTTACAAGGGCGAACAGCTCGTCGATCTCGCTGTCGCTGATGATCAAGGGCGGGCACAAGAACATCGTTTCGCCGACAGCGCGCATGACGACGCCGGAACTGAAACAATGCCCGCGGCAAATGACGCCCGTCGCCCCGGAGGCGGAATAGCGCTCCTTCGTCTGCTTGTTTTTCACCAGCTCGATCGCGCCGAGAAGGCCGACGCCGCGCGTCTCGCCGACAAGCGGGTGCTCCTGCAGCGCTTTCAGATGCGACTGGAACCGCTCGGACGCGGCTTTGCCGCGCGCGCCGACAAGCTGTTTTTCTTCCAGCAATTCGATGTTCCGGATCGAAACGGCGCAGGCGACCGGATGGCCTGAATAGGTGTAGCCGTGCGCCATCTCGTTGTCAGAAGCGATGATCGGCTTTGAAAGGCGCGGCCCAAGGGCGACCGCCGACATCGGGATGTAGCCGCTCGACATGCCCTTCGCCATCGTCATGATATCGGGCGTGAAGCCGTAAGTCTGACAACCGAACCACGACCCGGTGCGCCCGAAGCCGCAGATGACCTCGTCGGACCACAAAAGGACATCGTATTTGCGGCAGATCTTTTCGATCTCCTGCCAGTAGCCTTCGGGCGGCGTCATCAATCCGCCGGCGCCCATCACCGGCTCGCCGACGAACGCCGCGACATTTTCAGGCCCCAGCTCCAGAATTTTGTCTTCAAGCGCCTTGGCGCAGCGCACGCCGAAATCGCGCTCGCTCTCGCCCGGCGCGCCATACTGATAATAACAAGGCGTCGGCCCGATATGGTGAAAGCGCGGCAGGGGAAGGTCGAACATTCCCTGCATGAACGGCAGGCCGGAAATGCTGGCGCCGGCGACAGTCGAGCCGTGATAGGCGCGCTGGCGGCTGATGATCGCCTTCTTCTCCGGCTTGCCCATCAGGTTCCAGTAATACCAGATCAGCTTCAGCGCGCTGTCATTGGCTTCAGACCCTGATGACGAGAACAGAATCTGATCGAGCCCCGGCGGCGTCTTTGTCGCGATAAGCGCTGCAAGCTCGGCCGCATAAGGCGTCGTCGTCTGGAAGAAGAGATTGTAATAGGAAAGCTTCTTCAGCGTGTCGTAAGCGACGCTCGCGAGCTCTTCGTCGCCATATCCGACCTGCACGCACCAAAGCCCGGCCAAGCCGTCGAGAATTTTGTTCCCTTCGGAATCATAGATGTAAACGCCTTCGGCGTGGGTGATGACGCGCGGGCCTTTCTCGCGCAGATCATGATGCGTCGTGAACGGATGGAGATGATTGGCGCTGTCAAGCTCGCGAATGTGCTGCGTATAGTTCGAAAGTGTCATGGGGTGATCCGGAATTGCAAAGCGGGGAGGGTGAAACTCAAACGTTGGTCATGAGGAAGCGGACGTCCCAGGGACTTAGGACCGCAGATCTGTGTTCGTATTCGGCGCGTTTGAGAGCGCAATAGGTGTCGACAAAGCTTGCGCCGAGGGCGTCGCGGAGCGGCTTTGACTTCGAGAATGTCTCGACGCTGTCGATCAGCGATTTAGGGAGCGGCCGCTCGCGGTCCTGATAGCCTTCGCCGAGATATTCCTCGCGCGGCTCAACCTTTTCCATCATGCCGATATAGCCGCAGACGAGCGAGGCCGCGACGCCGAGATAGGGATTGATGTCGGCGCCCGGAATGCGGTTTTCAACGCGCCGCGCGTCGGCGCTCGACGCCGGAACGCGCAGGCCTACGGTGCGGTTTTCGCGGCTCCAGTGCGTGTTCGTCGGCGCGCTCATATACGCCTCGAACCGGTTGAACGAGTTTGTGTACGGCGCAAGCAGCGGCATCGCCGCCGGCAGATAAGCCTGCAGGCCGCCGATATAGTGCCGGAACAAATCGCTGTCCGATCCGTCGGCGTTCGCGAAAATGTTCTTCTTCGTCTTTGAATCGATGACGCTCTGGTGCATGTGAATGGAGCTGCCGGCCCATGTCGCATAGGGCTTGGCCATGAACGTCACAAAGAGATTATGCCGAAGCGCGACCTGCCGCGTCAGACGCTTGAACAGGAACATCTGGTCGGCGACGTTGATCGCTTCATTGTGGCGGATGTTCACCTCGAACTGGCAGGGTCCGTCTTCGTGGATGAGCGTGTCGAGATCGACGTGCTGGATTTCGCAGAATTGATAGAGCTCCTCCCAGAGCCGGTCGAATTCATCGATGGCGTCGAGACTGTAGACATGCTGGCCGAATTCGAGACGGCCCGAGCGGCCTTCCGGCGCGCGCGGCTCCAGGATCACGTCCTTGAATTTCTCGATCAGGTAAAATTCAATCTCCGGCCCGACGATCGGCGTCCATCCTTGTTCTGCAAAGAGATTGACGACGTTGCGCAGGATTTGCCGCGGCGCGAACGGCGTCGGCGCGCCCTGATCGGTCGTTGAATCGCAGATGAGGCAGGCGGTCGGATCGTTGCTCCACGGCGCAAGGTGCAAGGTGGAAAGATCCGGCTGCATCACAAGATCGCGCTCGGTCGTTGCGACGTGATCGCTGAATTCAATCTCGCCGTGCACGCTGATCGCATAGACGGTTTCAGGAATCCGGAGGCTGCGATTCTTGTAGCCGTTGAGAAAGAGCGCAGGCGTCATCGATTTGCCGCGCGCCGATCCGGTGATATCCGGGACAAGACACGCAACGTCGGTGACGCGATTGCGCCGGAGCCAATCTTCGAGTTCGTTAAAGTCCATTGTTTCCGCCTTGAGGGCGCCCTTTCCGGGAGCCGCTCGTGCCCGTTCACTCCCGCCGGTGCGGCCCGCAAACGATCGCCAGACCCCCATGAGGGAAGGCGCCGGATGGACGGTGCGCCAGTTGCGAACGAGAACCGGCGTAAGGAGAATGTGATCACAAATACAGGGCCGGATGCGGCTTGGCAAGCGGGCGATAAAACCTTGCAATTTCAACGATTAAGGAGGATGGTAACGCGCTCGCGCCAGCGGCGGACGAGCGCGGACGAGGTTATTCGGCAAGGACCTTCGGCATGGCCGGAAATGCTTTCGGCGTGGGGGCGGCGGGTGAACGCCGCGCGGGAATTTAAATGACCGTCAAAGCCAGGAAATCGCCGCCCGCAAAATCGAAAACGAAAACGCGCAAACGCGCGCCTGTCGTGCATGAAGAAGTCTACGCGCGGCTGCGGCGCGCGATCATCGACGGACAGCTTGAACCGGGACGCTCGCTCTCGGTGAGGACGCTCGGCGCGCAATTTTCGGTGAGCGCGATGCCGGCGCGCGAAGCGATCCGGCGGCTGGTCGCGCTCGGCGCGCTCGAAGTGACGCCGACGCGGCGCATCACGGTCTCGCGCATGACGCCGTCAAAGATTGAGGAGCTGACCGACGCGCGCATCCCGCTCGAAACGCGCCTTGCCGTGCGCGCGTTCGAGCGCACAGCAAAAAAACCCAAAGCGCGCGCGGCGCTGATTGCAAAACTTTCAAAAATCGATGCGCGCCTCGACGCGGCGATCGAAGCGGGCGATGTCGCCTTCTATTCAAAAGCTAATGCCGAATTTCACTTCGCGCTTTATACCGCCGCAGAAGCGCCCGTACTGCTCGGCGTCGTTGAAGGATTATGGCTGCAGATCGGGCCGTTCATGCGCGTCGTCGTGGCGCGCCTTGGCACCGCAGACCTTGTCGATCAGCACAAGCAAGCAATCGATGCGCTGGTCGCGGGCGACGCAAAAAAGCTCGAAACCTCAGTGCGGCTTGATATTATCGAGGGCATGAGGATGATCAGCGACGCAAGTTCGAAGCGCTAAGGCGCGGAGAAAAAAAGAAGAAACCCTCCCGTCGCTTTGCGCAGGCCTCCCTTTTCAAGGGAGGTAGAAGAAAGAAGCGCCCCTTCCTCCCTCCCTTGAAAAGGGAGGGCTTTCGCGCACGGCTTCGCGAAAGCGAAGACGTCCTCGCGCGAAAGGGAGGGTTCAAACGCGCTAATTCGCCGGCGCTGAATAAACCTTTTCGCCGGCAAACCAGGTCTCAAGCACTTTCGTGTCGCTGATCGCACTCGCATCTCCAGAGCCGGCGAGCGCGAAAATATCCTGATTGAGGATGATGAAATCGGCTTTCTTGCCGCGCTCGATCGATCCGGCGACGGCGTCTTGCTTCAAGGCCCGCGCGGCGTTGATCGTATAGGCGTCGACCGCGTCGTAGATTGAGAGCGCTTCTGCGGCGTTCATTTGTCCGGCGCCGTAGATGTCGCGCGCGACAGCGCCTTCGATGTTGACGAAGGGGCGCGGGTCGCGCGTGTCGACCGGCGCGTCGGAGCCGGCGATGATAACGCCGCCGGCTTTGCGGATCGATTCGGCCGGGTAGACGTTTCTCATGTAATAGCTCTCCGGATTGTAGATCCCGTTCGGCCCATCGACGCGGTCAATGAAGGGGAGAACCGACAAATCATATTCCGGATCGACAATTGCCCAGGCGAACGTCAACGAGGCGTAGGCGCCAAGCTTTTTGAAGCGGGCGATATCTTCAGGCCGCACCAGTTGAAGATGCGTCACGATGTGCCGGGTCTTCGATCCGTGATCGCTTTGCGCGTTTTCGATAGCGTCGAGCGCGGTCTTCACCGCGCGGTCGCCGATCGCGTGAATATGGAAGGTGAAGCCCATCTTGTCGCCGAGATTGACGTAATCGCGAATGACGTCTTCCGGGTTTTGAAGGACGCCTGCGTTTGTCTCGCACTGCGCCGGATGAAATCCGTAGCCCTTGATGAAAGCCGCGGGGTCGGCGGGCTCGCCTTTTTCGGCGGCAGTCCTTGCATTGACGCACGCCGGAGAATCCCGGTCGACATAGCCGGTGACGCGAACGCCGTTTTCATCCTGCGCAAATATCGGTTGCAGGTAATCTCTCGAAAGCGCGGCGTTCGGCAAGGTCGGCGGCGTGCTGAGCGGATCGCCTTCCATGACGCCGTCGGCGAAGAGTTTGAGATAATCGGCCTTGATGAGCGGGGAGCCCGCGTATTTCTCGCGAAGGGCGCTCGCTTGCGCCAGCAACGCTTCGGCGTCGAACGTTCCGTCGGGTTTCGTAAATTTGCTCGGGTTGAAATAAAGCGCCAGCGTTGCGCGCGCGTGGAACTCGCCGCGTTTCAGCAATTCGTCGTAGATCGGCAAGGTTTCAGGCCGCGCCGCCGCATCCATGAACGAGGTGATGCCGCGCGGCAGGGTCACTTCCATCATCCGGTCGCGGCTCGCGAGGCGCTTGTTCAGCTCGGCGCGCTCCATCGCTTCAACGTCCAACCGGTCGTAGATATATGACTCGGTCAGTTTGCCGTTCGGCTCCCCGCCCGCATCGACGCCGACATATTGCGCGAGGTCGGCAAAGTCCGCCTTCAAGGTTTTCGCCGAGAGGCCCGTGACTTTTCCGCCAGAGTTCTTCGCCGTCGCCAGCGCCAGCGAGTTCACCGCGAAATGGTGGCCGTCCGTGCCTTCAAGGAGAACCGGATTTTTCGGCGCCGCCGCGTCGAGCGCCGCTCTGATCGTCTTGAACTTCTTGCCGGGTTGATTGCCGCGTTCAAACTCCCAGAGATCGATATAAAGCCATTCGCCCGGCGCCGGCGAAAAACGGTCGATGCACCGCGCGACGAAGAACGAGAGTTCCTCCAGCGTCATCGGCTGTTTGTTGATCGAGCAGGTGTCGACCTGCATCGCGCCGACCGGATGAAGGTGCGCGTCATGAAGACCGGGGAGGACGAGCCTTCCTTGAAGGTCGACGGTCTTTGTCTCAGCGCCTGCAAACTTCGCCGCTTTGTCAGCGCTACCTGCGAAAACGATTTCATCGCCTTTGACCGCGATCGCCTCGACGAAGGCGCGGTTGCCGTTCGCTGTGTAAATTTTGCCGCCCGTCAGCACATAGTCGGCGTCGCCGCCGGCGGGGGCGCTCGCGCAGGAGGCGGCGAGGGCGAACATGGCTGAGGCGAGCATCAGTTTTTTCATGGGAGCTTTCATCGCGAGCGGCGCCGGGCTGGCGCGGCCGCGAGTATCAAGCGATAGTGGCGGAAAATTCAAGCCGCGCGCGCATCGCGCCGGCGAAAGGTTTCGGGAACGGTGACTGCCGCGTCGGATCAAAAGACGAAGGAGCTGCTGCGACGGGGGTTTGCAGCGCTCCAGCAGGGAAAAGCGAGGGACGCCGCCGCCTTTTGCCGCGAGGCGATCGGCGCCGACCCTCAAAATCCTGACGCGCACTTCCTCGTCGGTCTCGTCGCGCTCGACATGAACGATCTGAAAACAGCTGCGCGCGCCTTCGCCTCGGTCACAAAACTCGCGCCCCGTCACGCGGCGGCGTGGGCGCATCTCGCGCGGCTCTTTATGCGGCTTGGCCAGCCGGCGCGCGCCGAAAAAGCGCTGGAAGAGGCAAAACGCGCCGGCGTTCACGACGCGCCGGTCGCCGATCTCGTCGGCGTTGTGACTTCGATGCTGGGCGATCAGAAGGAAGCGCGGCGCTGGTACGAGCAAGCCTGCAAGGCCGCGCCCGGCAGCGATGAATACGCGGTCAATCTCGCGACCTCCTGCATGTTTCTCGGCGATAATGACGAGGCGAAGGCCGTTCTTGGCGAGGTTCTGAAGCGCAACGATCGCGTTGCGCAGGCGCAGTGGCTTTATTCCTCGATTGAGAAGGCGAAAAACCCGGCGCGCGGCGAAATGCTGATGGCGCGCGCCTCCGGCGAAGGCGCGCAGGCCGCCGCTTTTCTCGCTTACGCTGCGGGAAAAGAGTTTGAAGACTGCGAGGCGTGGGAGAAAGCCTTTGAGGCGTTCGAGACCGGCGCGCGCGCCAAACGCTCGACGATCGACTTTGACGAGGCGGCCGAAGAAAAATATTTCGCAGCGCTAGAGCAGGTTTTCAACGACGCATGGGCGGCGTCGCCGCGCGCAGGCGCAGACGATCCCTCGCCGATTTTTGTGATCGGTCAGCCGCGCACCGGCACCACCTTGATCGAGCGGATTATCACCAGCCACACGGACGTTGAATCCGCCGGCGAGCTGCAGCAGTTCCGCCTCTCAGTCCGGCGCCTCGCCAAGGACGGCGGCGGCGACAAGCCTCAAGCCGAACAGGTCGCGAGCTGGTCTGAAATCGATCCTAAGCTGCTCGGCGCTGAATATCTGCGCGTCTCGGCGCCAATGCGCGGCGGCGCGGCCCGGTTCGTCGACAAACTGCCCGGCAATTATCAATATGTTCCATTGATTCTCGCGGCGCTTCCGAAGGCGCGAATCGTGCATCTGACGCGCGATCCGATGGACAGCTGCTTTGCGAGTTTTAAGCAGCTCTTCGCCGACGCCTATTTCCATTCCTACGACCAGGGCGAAATGGCCCGGCATCATGCGCGCTACCGCCGCCTGATGGCGCATTGGCGCCGGCTTTTCCCGGGGAGATTTCTCGATATCTCCTACGAAGAAACGGTTGCGGATCTGGAGCCGAATGCCCGCCGGCTGATCGAATTTCTGGGGCTGGACTGGCAGGATCGCTGCCTCAGCTTTCACGAGCGGGAAGGGGCGGTCGCGACCGCGAGCGCTGTGCAGGTGCGGGAAAAGCCGCACATGCGTTCGGTCGGGCGGTGGCGGCGCTATGAAACCCAGCTGGCGCCGATGCGCCGGGAGCTCGAGGCTTCCGGAATCACCTGAAGACTGCCGGGCGCGATAATTCGTGATCACAAAAACCGAGCCAGCGCAGCGGCGTCCGCTCGCCCGTATTTTCTCGCAAGCATTTGATATATCAGGATAAAAACGATCCTGGCGACTGTTCTTTATTTGTCACAACCGCCAGCGGATCGACTGTCGCCGGCGATAATTTGTTGTCGGAGAAAAAAACGCCCATTACAAATTTTGGGAGATTGATCCCGTGCTCACGGGGTTTTCGATAATCGTAGTCAAGGAAGGGCGACGCGATGACCAAAAACAACATCAAGCGCATATCGAAAAAAGCCATGCTCGCGGGGAGTTCGGTTTTGTCGCTCTCCCTCGCGGGGCTGACCGCGCCCGCCTTCGCGCAAGATGACGAGATCATCGTCACCGCGCAAAAGCGCGCTGAATCAATTCAGGATGTGCCTTTGGCGATCACGGCCTTCGGCGGCGAGTTCGTTCGCGACGTCAATCTCGATGATGTCAAGGATCTGGTGAATTTCACGCCCGGCGTCACTGGCAACACCTTCGACAGCTTCATCGACTACATCAACGTTCGCGGCATTTCGACCAACGATTTCGGCGCCGGCGGCGACCCCTCGGTGCCGTTCTTCAAAAACGGCTTTTATCAGGGTCGCAACGGCGCTGTCGTCACGACGCTCTATGATATCGAACGCGCCGAAGTCCTGCGCGGACCGCAGGGCTTTTTGTTCGGCCGCAACGCCATCGGCGGCGCCATCAACGTCATCACCGCGCGCCCGAAACTCGACGCCTTTGGCGGCTATATCGATCTCGATGTCGGCGAGCGCGACCGCCTTGTCGGCGAGATCGCGCTGAATATTCCGCTCACGGATAAATTCGCGGTTCGCATCGCCGGCTATGGCGGCAAAGAGGACGGCTATGTCGACAACGCGTTCTTCCCGAACGCCGACAAGCTGCTCGGCT
>JBBTJH010000358.1:0-4293 GCA_038059555.1 Pseudomonadota bacterium
CGCAGGGCGCATGCCCGGCCACATGAACGTGCTGCTCGCCGAGGCGCAGGTTCCCTATGACGAAGTCTTCGAACTTGAAGACATCAACGCCGAATTTCGCACCGCCGACGTCGCTTTCGTCATCGGCGCCAACGACGTCACCAACCCGGCGGCGAAAACCGACAAATCCTCGCCGATCTTCGGGATGCCGATCCTCGACGTCGAAAATGCGCGCACGGTGCTTTTCATCAAGAGATCAATGGCTTCGGGGTATGCGGGCGTTCAAAACGAGCTGTTTTTCCGCGACAACACGATGATGTTATTCGGCGACGCGAAAAAGATGTGCGAGCAGATTGTGAAGGCGCTGCACTAAGCGCCGCGACAGGCGGCAGGGCGGGACCCGCCGCGCATGGGTTAACAGGGAGGGACTTTTCATGCTGGCTAAATTTCTTTTTCCGGCGGCGGCGATCATGCTCGCTGCCTGCGCGACGACAGACGGCGGAACCGCGAGCAAATCAGCCGCCTTTGACGGCGCGCGCCTCGACGTGGTGCTCGCCGCGCAAAAGGGGGAAGATCAGGCCCGGTACCAATGGCGCCACCCGAAAGAGACGCTTGAATTTTTCGGCGTTGCACCGGGCATGACCGTCGTCGATACGCTGCCGGGGGAGGTCTGGTATTCCGGCATTCTCGCGAATTATCTTGGCGCTGACGGCGAGGTGATCGGCGCCGATTATTCGCCGGAGATGTGGAAACTCTTTGGCGCCTTCGCCGATGAAGAGTTTCTGGCGCAGAAGGCGACATGGGCGGCCGACTGGGTGCAGGGTTCAGCCAAATGGGCGCCGGCGGACGGCGCCAAGATCGGCGGCGTTGCTTATGGTTCTATCCCGGAAGAGATGAAGGGAACAGTTGACATCGTGCTGATGGTGCGCGCGTTCCACCATTTCAACCGCTTCGAAGAAGAAGGCGGCTTTCGTACGGCCGCGCTCGCGGACGCGATGAGCATGCTGAAACCCGGCGGCATTGTCGGCGTCGTGCAGCACCGCGCGCCGGAGGCCAATTCCGACAAATGGGCGGAAGGCGATAACGGCTATGTCAAACAATCCGAAATCGTTAAAGCCTTCGAGGCCGCCGGATTTGAGTTCGTCGGCTCCAGCGAGATCAACGCCAATCCGGCCGACAAGCCGACAGAAACCGACATCGTCTGGCGCTTGCCGCCGTCGCTTGGAACGAGCCGCAAAGATCCCGCGCTGAAGGCTCAAATGGAAGCGATCGGCGAATCCGATCGCATGACGTTGAAATTCAGGAAGCCGGGCTGATCGCCGATCGACGAAGCTGATTTCGGAAAGGGCCGTGACGGCGGAAACGCCTGTTTTACGGCCCTTTTCGCTTAAATCATATTTCGCACAATTGATATTGTCGCAAATTATCAGTCGCCAAAGCGGCGGCGCTTCGGGAGAGCGTCCCGCATGGCAAGCCCGATCGCTTCGATCTTGCGGGTATTGGTGATCGAGTCATAGGCGGCGTCATAGCGATTACGAAGCTGCCCGGCGGCGTGTGCGAGATCCTTGTTGTCCGACACTTTTTCTATGAGGCCGACGCTGATCGACTCTTTCAGCGCAAGATACCGCAGACGGATTTCGCTATCATCCGCGTCCTGCGGAACGCCAAGAATATCGAACGCGCTTCCTGAAATGAGCTGCACGACATCACTCGATGGTTCGGCGGATTTGCCGGGCGCCGTCGCGTCGAGCACTTCGACTTCCATGATCGACCGTTTGGAGACGACGCGAACTTCGCCATCTTCAGTTTCGAGCGGCAGGAAATCACGGTCGTCGTTCAATAGATCCGAAAGGCGCTGGCCGTAGGCCAGGAAGACATAGCCTTCGTTAATATGATCGTTAAAATTGATCAGCCGCACCTTGCTGCGGCTGCGATTGATGGTGGTCTTGTTCCCCGAGGCCATGGCCATGCTCCAGCACGGAGCCGATATTCGCCCAAAACGGTTAAGGCGCTTCTAAAGCTGCGCCGAAGTCGATTTGCAGCCCGTCAAAGGCAGGCTCGACGCCTTGGGGTAGCGTTTTCACCAGCGTCTGGTAGTCCATGGTGATGTGGAGATTGGTCAAAATCGCGCGTTGCGGCCTCACCGCCTCAATCCAGCGCAAGGTGGTTTCGAGATTGGCGTGCGTTCCATGCGGCGCGATTTGCAGCGCATCGACGATCCATATCTTAACGCCCGAGAGCTGGTCGAAACTGTCCGGAGGCAGGCCGTTGACGTCGCTTGAATAAGCAAGATCGCCGATCCTGAAACCCAGTGAATTGACCGGTCCGTGCTCTTGCAGGAACGGCAACAGCGGGATCGCCCCTGCAGGACCCGCGATCTCAAATTCGGCGCCATCCATCGGGATCGGCTGTTCTTCAAGGATCGCCGGATACCAGCTTCCCTCCGCCTGCTCGAAGCAATAGCGGAACCGCTCGATAACGCCGCCGGAGGTCGACCGGTCGAGCCACACCGGCACGCGTTTGCGTGTTCTGATTGCGAAGGCTCTTAAATCGTCGAGGCCGTGCGTTTGATCGGCGTGATCATGAGTCAGCGCGACGCCGTCGAGATGCTGGACGCCGTTGGCGAGCATTTGAGCGCGAAAATCCGGCGAGGTGTCGATCGCCGCCGACGTCACGGACTGCCGCGCAAAACCGTCAACTCCATGCGCGCGCTCAACTAGCAACGAGCAGCGCGTGCGGCGGTTTTTGGGCTCAGCCGGATCGCAAGTTCCCCAGTCGCCGCGCCCGTCGGCGCCGCCGACGCGCGGCACCCCGCCCGACGATCCGCAGCCGAGGATCGTCGCCCGGAAACGCCCCTCCTCCATTGATCCGCTCACTGACTATCGCCTTTGTAAGACGCTTTTGAAAACAGCCTGAAAAAGTTTTCTGTCGTCATCCGGTCTATTTCTGCGCGCGGCAGATCCAGCAATTCCCCGAGCTTGTCCGCGACATGCACGACATGCGCCGGATCGCAGCGGCGTCCGCGATGCGGCGCCGGCGCCAAATACGGGCAATCCGTCTCTATGATGATGCGCTCCTGCGGCATTTTCAATGCGACTGCGCGCACGTCGTCCGCGTTTTTAAACGTGATGATCCCTGAAAACGAGATATAGCCGCCCATATCCATGACCGCCTCGGCGAGTTTCAGCCCGCTTGTATAGCAATGCAGCAAGGGCGTGAATTTGCGCCGCGCAAATGCGGCTTCAAGCGTTTCTTGCATGAGATCGTCCGCCTCACGCGTATGGATGATGAGCGGCAAGCCGGTTTCCTGCGCGGCCTCGATATGGGCGGCGAAGACCTTTTCCTGATCGGCGCGGGGCGAAAATCCGTAGTGGAAATCGAGCCCGCATTCGCCGATGCCGACGACGTCGTCATCTTCTGCGAGAGCGACAAGTTTTGCTTCCGTCAGGTCCAGATGCTCGCTCGCGTAATGAGGATGCGCGCCGACCGAGCGCCAGATAAAATCATAGCGCGAGGAAATCGCCTTGATCGCCTCGGTCGAGCTCATTTTGTCCGAAATCGTCAGCATGGCTTTAACGCCGGCCGCGCGCGCCGCCTCGATAACGGCGTCGACTTCGCCGTCGTATTTCTCGTGATGAAGATTGACGTGGCTATCGATCAGCATCAACGCCTCAACGCGCCGCTGCGAACGCGGACTTCATCGCCCTCGCCGCCGCCATCACCATTTGCGCGCGGTCGAGATTGACGGCGTCGCCGCGCGTGAACAGCGTATCGACGCGCTCGCGCAAATCTGCGATCGCGCCGGCGGCAGCGCCCGCCGCCATCGCGTCGGATTTTGCCTCGAGTGCGAGCCGCGAGACCAGCATCGCGCGAAAATGCGGCCAGACGCCGTCAGCCGCTTTACCGGCGAGGCGTTGCGCGATGACGGAAACATCGCCGCCGGCGCGCGCGACCGACCAGAATTCCTCGACGGCCAAAATCGCTTCGCCGCTATCGCCAAGCGCCAGCGACAGCGCAAATCCCGGCCTTCCCCCGGCTGCGCGCGCGATGCGCTGAGCCTCGTCTTTTTCAGCGGCGCCCTCTCGCGTCAGAAAGGCGGCGACTGCGGCGTCTTCGAGAGGCCGCAAGTCGATCCGCCGGCAGCGAGAACGTATGGTCGCGAGGAGCCGGCCGGGGGCCGCAGAAAGAACGAATATCGCAGTGCGCGGCGGCGGCTCTTCGAGCGCCTTCAAGAGTGCGTTGGCGGAGTTGCGGTTGAGATCGTCCGCGGTGTCGATAATGGCGACGCGCCAGCCGCCCATCGAGGCCGTATGC
>JBBTJH010000359.1:0-3647 GCA_038059555.1 Pseudomonadota bacterium
GGTTCTGGAAAATGTGCGGGCGGTCTTTAAGAAACATCGACTTCGACACCCAGTTGACGCCTTCGCCGCCCATCTGGATGAGAGAGGATGTGTCGCGGTCCATCCACGACGCCATAAAATGACACCCGATGCCGGCAAGGGCTTTTGATCCTTCCGGCACTTTCGTCGAAGTGTTGTGCGGGCAGCCAGAGCAAAAATAAGGAACGCGTTTCGCGCCGCCCGGCGCTTTTTCAGATCTCGACGCGCGATCGATGCGGGCGAGCGCCTCGCTGAAATCGAGATCGGGGAAGACGCGCTTCAACCTGTTGGCGATGATCGGCGCCAGCATCGACGGCGTCAGCTCATCGACCCATGAAATAAGCGGCGCGCCGGTCTCGTCATGCTTTCCAAGTATCAGCTTCGGCTTGGAAGTCGCGCGGTCGTAAAGATATTCTTTAAGCTGACTTTCGATGATGCCGCGCTTTTCTTCAACGACGAGCACTTCTTCCTTGCCCGCCATGAAACGCTCGGCGCCCTCGGTTTCAAGCGGCCAGACGAGGCCGATTTTATAAAGATCGAGACCAATGGCTCTGGCGCGTCTTTCATCGACGCCCAGCATGGCAAGCGCTTCGAGGACATCCAGATGCGCCTTGCCCGTGGTGATAATGCCGTAGCGTGCGCCAGAAATCCGGTAGATCGCGCGATCGATCGGATTGGCTCTGGCGAACGCGCGAACAGCATCTTTCTTCAGTTTCATCCGGCGCTCGATCTGCATGCCGGGAAGATCGGGCCAGCGGAAATTGAGACCGCCCTCAGGCATCTCAAAATCTGTCGGAACTTTGAATTGCGGCGGCGATAAAAGCTCGACGCTCGAGGCGCTTTCGACAGTTTCGGAAATCGCCTTAAAGCCGACCCACATCCCCGAATAACGGGAGAGCGCGAACCCGTATAATCCAAATTCGATATATTCAGCAATTGACGCGGGGTTGAGCGTCGGCATGTACCAGGACATCAGCGCGACGTCGGATTGATGCGACATTGAGGAGGAAGCGCATCCGTGATCGTCGCCGGCGACAATCAGAACGCCGCCATGCGGCGACGACCCATAGGCGTTGCCGTGCTTTAGCGCATCGCCCGCGCGATCGACTCCCGGCCCCTTGCCATACCACATCGAAAAGACGCCATCGGCAATGCGGTCGCTTTCAAGTTCTACCTGCTGGGCGCCAAGCACGGCCGTTGCAGCAAGGTCCTCGTTGATCGCGGGCAGGAACTCAATTTGCTCTTCTTTGAGAAATTTTCCAGCGCGCCACATCGCCTGATCAACGGCGCCCAATGGCGACCCGCGATAGCCGGAAACAAAGCCGGCCGTGTTGAGGCCGTTCGTCCGGTCAAGGCGGCGCTGATGCAACATGATCGCGACCAGCGCCTGCGTCCCGGTCAGGAATACCCGCCCCGAGTTTCGCCGGTAGCGATCATCCAGCGCATAAGGATCAAGGGGAGTGTGAGCAGTTGCAGACATGCAGGCGTTCCCTGACTTTAGTCGCAACGCCTAAAGGATTTTCCCGAGAGAATCGAACATTTTATTGGCTTCAAACAGACGAATAGAGCCGCTCGCGGGCCCTTGGCTGATCGAGCTGAGGGATGTCAAAGAGACATGTATCGTAACCTCCCCCGCCTTGAGCGGGGGAGGAGGTAGCGTCAATTATTCAACCGGGAACCCGCGATCGCGCAGCAGCGCCGATGTATCGACGTCGCGGCCGCGGAATTTGCGGTAGCCTTCAGCCGGATCAATTGAATTGCCGACCGACATGATGTCGTCGTGCAGCCGTTTGGCGGTCGCTTTGTCGTAGAAGCTTCCAGCTTCCTCGAACGCTTCGGCCGCATCGGCTGTGATGGCATCCGCCCAGAGATAGCTGTAATAGCCGGCGGCGTAGCCCTCACCCGAAAAGATGTGTCCGAATTGCGGGGTGCGGTGACGCATGACGATTTCCGTGGGCGCTCCGATTTCCTCGAGCGTCGCTTTTTCGAAAGCGTCAGGATCAATGTCAGCGTCGCCCGCAAGGTGAAGTTTCATGTCCACAAGCGCGCTCTCGAGATATTCAACCGTCTTGAAGCCCTGGTTGAATTTGTTTGCCTTGTTGATTTTATCGACAAGCGCCTGAGGCATCGGCTCGCCGGTCTCATAATGCACCAGGAACTGGTTCATTACTTCCGGCGTCGTCAGCCAGTGTTCGTTCAGCTGCGACGGAAATTCGACATAATCGCGCGGTACGTTGGTGCCCGCCTGCGAAGGGTATTTGACGTTGGAATTGAGGCCGTGCAGTGCGTGGCCGAATTCATGGAACATCGTCTCCGCGTCGTCCCATGAGACGAGCACCGGCTCGCCGGGCTTTCCTTTGAGAAAGTTTGAATTGTTGGAAACGATCGGCTTGATATCGCCGGTGAGTTTTTCCTGACCGCGATAACCTGTCATCCAGGCGCCCGAGTTTTTGCCGGCGCGCGCGTAAGGGTCGAAATACCAGAGGCCGACGAACCCGCCCTCGGCATTCAGCACCTTCCATGCTTTCACGTCGGGATTGAAAACCGGGACATCCGAGATCGGCTCAAATTTAAATCCGTAAAGCTGGCCCGCCGCCCAGAACATCCCCTCGCGCAACTTGTCGAGTTGCAGATAGGGTTTCACCTCGTTGAAATCGAGATCGTATTTCGCCGTACGGACTTTTTCCGCGTAGTAGCGATAGTCCCACGGCTCTATCGTCAGTTTGGCGCCTTCGGAATCGGCGACCGCTTGCATGTCGGCGACTTCTTCTTTGACGCGTGCGACGGATTTCGGCCAGACCTTCATCATCAAGGCCATCGCCGCTTCTGGCGTCTTCGCCATCTGACGCTCGATCGCCCAATGGGCGTATGTTTCGTAGCCGAGGAGTTTTGATCGCTCGGCGCGCAGCTTCAGCGTCTCGGCGATGATCTTATTATTGTCATGCGCGTCGCCATTGTCGCCGCGATTGACGAACGCGGTCCAGACTTTCTCGCGGAGCGCGCGATTATCGGAATAGGTGAGAAAGGGATCGACCGCAGAGCGCGTGTTCAAAACCGCCCATTTCCCGGGCTTGCCTTTGTCAGCGGCAGTGCCCGCCATCGCGTCGACAATAGAGGCGGGCAGGCCCTTCAGATCCGATTTTTTGTCGACCCAGGTGACAGTGTCCTCATCCGCGAGAAGGTTCTGAGTGAACTGGGTTCCAAGCGTCGCCAGACGTTGATTGATTTCGGCGACCCGCGCCTTACCCGCGTCATCGAGATTGGCGCCGTTGCGAATAAAGCTCTTATAGCTGTCTTCAACCAGCCGGCGTTCTTCCGGTTTCAGCTTCTTCATTTCCTTGCCGTTATAGATCGCCGACACGCGCTTGAAGAGCGCTGCGTTCTGGTTCACCTCGTCGCCAAACGCCGCAAGTTTCGGGTAAACGACCAGTTCGATATCAGGCACGTCGCCGACATTGAGGTTGCTGGAGTAAACCTGGAACAGGTTATTAAGCCGCGTCAACTCGGCGCCGCCGCGTTCAAACGCCGCGACCGTGTTTTCAAATGTCGGCTTCTTTTTGTTCGAAGTGATGGCGTCAATCTCGGCGCGCGCGTCATTAATCGCTTTGTCGTACGCAGGTATGAAATCG
>JBBTJH010000360.1:0-7409 GCA_038059555.1 Pseudomonadota bacterium
GAGGACGGCTATGTCGACAACGCGTTCTTCCCGAACGCCGACAAGCTGCTCGGCTTCCAGAAGGGCGCCGGCCGCTTTTCCGCGCTCTATGAGGATGAAGGCTTTGACGCCCTCTTGACCATGGAGCTTGAAAAGCGCGAGCAGTCCGGTTCGCTCTATCGCGCCACGGGGCTTGGCGATTCCTTCGACGCGCTCGACAGCATTTTCGGTCTCACCATCGGCGGCAACGGGCGCGACATCGACAGCGATCTGGGGCTTGGCGAAAAAGACGATTCGGAAATCTTCAGCGCGGGGCTCGAGCTGAATTTCGATCTCGGCGGCGTCACGCTGACCTCGCTCACCGGCTACAAGGATCACAACTACGAATACGCCGAAGATTTCGACGGCACGCCGCTCAATATCAACGATTACGCGCAAGATCAGACCGGCGAATATTTCGAGCAGGAATTGCGGCTGACCTCGGACACGGAAGGTCCGTTCTCGTGGTATGTCGGCGCCTCCTATTATCACGAAGACATCGACGTCCTCTTCTCGCAGCACGGGAATGAAGACGTGATGTGCGCCTATTATCTCAGCTATTACGGCTTCAACGATTGCGCGTCCTACTTCGCCTATTACGGCTACACCTTCACGCCGAGCCCGGACGGGCTGCTTGAGCAAAATCAGGTCCGCGGGCGCTATCACGGCTGGGCCGCCTATATCGACACGACCTACAAGCTCAGCGAGAAATTCGATATCGGCGTCGGCCTGCGCTATTCGGACGACACCAAGAAATTCGGCATTAACGCGCTCCCCGTCTCGAGCCAGCTCGGGCCGTTCTTCGCCCTCGGCTTCACGACGACGGACTTCCTGACCGATACGCAAAGCTGGGACGCGTTCACGCCGCGCTTTATCACGCGCTATCGCCCGAATGACGACTGGATGATTTTCGCGAGCGCGACGCGCGGCTTCAAATCCGGCGGCTTCGGCAGCTTCACGATCACGCCGGACTCATTGCCGTTCACGCCCGGCGGTCTCGATCTCAATCCGGGGGATGCGACGCCGAACGTGTTCGATCCTGAAAAAGCCTGGTCCTACGAGGTTGGAACCAAAGGCTCGATCGGCGGCATCAAGCTCGACGGCAACATCTATTATTACACCTACAAGGACCTTCAGGTCATCGTCCCGGGCGTTGGCGGCGGCATTCTCGTCGACAATGTCGGCAAGGTGAAGGGCTGGGGCGTTGAAGGGTCGGCGAACGCGCCGCTCGGCAAATATTTCGACCTGATGATTTCGGGCGCCTATGCCGACAGCGAAGTGACGAACGCCGAAGCGCTCTGCGACGGCACCACCGATTGCGAAGGCCAGCCGCAACCGACCGTGCCGAAGTTTTCAGGCTCGGCCGTGCTGCGCCTGACGGCGCCCGTCGGCGCCGGCGCGATCAAGGCCTCGGCAGAAATCTTCGGACAGACCGACACCTATGGCGGGTTGTTGCGCCTCGCCGAAGCGAAAAACGACGGCTACGCGGAACTCTCGATGCGCCTCGGCTACGCGGCCGAATCCGGGTGGTCGATCATGGGCTACGTCGAAAACCTGACCAACGCCCTCTATTATACCGGCTCGGCGGAAGGCAGCGGCATTCTCCCGGCGCATTATTTCGGCCCGTCGCGGCCGCGCACCTTCGGCGTCCGGATGACCTACGATTTTGGCAGCTAGGACATCGGCAGCTAAGACGGGCGATCAGCCGTTCGCTTGCGAATTATGGGCTGATCGGGCGATAAGACGCGGGACCGGCCACTTCAGCCGGCCCGCGGCAACTGACTTTTGAGACGTCTCATCGCGACATGCAGATCAGGCAAGGCATCGTCTACAATTCTTTCAAGTACACGATGTTCGCCTTGCTCGCGATCGACATCGCGCTCTTTTACGAGCTGAACAGCGCCGCCGAAGGGTTCACTTTCAAGAACGGAGTCACCATCGGCGATTTCATCGTCGCTTACGCCGATGCGATTGACGCCTTCGCGTGGGTCGGCCTCCTTGTGATGTTCGAGATCGAAACGTCCTACGAGCCGCCGGAACGCTATCGCAAATGGGCGACGCCGCTGATCGGCGCCGTTACGCTGCTCTTCTGGGCGGCGATCGTTTATTCTTTCTACGGGTATGCCGGCGGCCTTGAATTTGTGAACGGGTTCGCCGCCTCCGCGGCCGCCGACCCTTGCGCGCTCGCCGGAACGGACGCCTCCTTCGCCAACTCGCTCAACGATTACGCTCCGCTCGATGCGGCGAACTGCGCGAGCCTTGGCGCCGGCGCCTATTACAATGCCGACGTCAACATGTTCGCCTCAGCCGACGCGCTCAGCATGATCAAGCGCCTCACCTGGACCGATGTCGTTAATGCGGGCGTCTGGATCGTTCTTGGCGCGCTGATCGAGTTTGAGATTTTCCTCCGGGTGACGCGCCGCGCGACGCCGAAAATCCTGAAAACGCTCCACCTCGCGCAAATTCCGTTCTGGACGGTCCTCGTCGTCGACGTATTCTACTGGTGGGCGCTCGGCGAGCCGCTGGACGCATGGGACGCCTTCTTGTGGATTGCTTGCTTCTTCTTCATTGAATTGAACATGATGGCGAAGCACGAAGAAAATGCGCGGCGCCACGCCAAAGAAATATCAGCTTGAAAAAACGGATGTCGAACCAATGACGATTTTGAGAAATGCGCCCTCGCTGCTTGAGCGCCATCGCGCCGTCATGCCGTCCTGGCTGTCGCTCTATTACAAGGAGCCGATCTCGCTCGTCTCCGGCGAGGGGCGGCGCGTCAGGGATTCGGAGGGGCGCGAGTATCTCGATTTCTTCGCGGGCATCTTGACCAACATGATCGGCTACAATGTGCCGGAGATCGTTGAAGAGATCCGCGATCAGGCCGGCAAGATGGTGCACACCTCGACGCTCTATCTGATCGAACAGCAAGTCGAGCTCGCCGAGGAAATCGCCGCGCTCTCCGGCATCCCCGACGCGCGGGTCTTCTTCACCTCCTCGGGAAGCGAGGCCAATGACGCGGCGCTGATGCTCGCGACAACGTACAGGCGCTCCAATCAGGTGCTAGCGATGCGCTACTCCTATCACGGGCGCACCATGTCGACAGTGCCGGTGACAGGACATTCGAACTGGTCGCCGTCATCGCTCTCGCCGTTTCTCGTCAGCTACATCCACGGCAGCTATCCCTATCGCTCGCCGTTCGGCCATATGAAACCCGCCGACTATATCGAGGCCTGCGTCAACGATTTGAAAGAAATGCTCGACGTCGGAAGCGCCGGCGACGTCGCCTGCCTCATCGCAGAGCCGATCACCGGCGTCGGCGGTTTCGGGACGCCGCCCGATGGGCTCTTCGGCGCCTTGCAGGCCGTCCTGAAAGAGCGCGGCATTCTTTATATCAGCGATGAAGTGCAAACAGGCTGGGGCCGCACCGGCGAGAATTTCTGGGGATATCAGGCGCATGGCGTGACGCCCGATATTTTGACCTTTGCGAAAGGCCTCGGGAACGGCCTTGCCATCGGCGGACTTGTCGCGCGCGCTGAGGTGATGAATTGCTTTAAGGCGAATTCGCTCGCGACCTTCGGGGGCAATCCCTTATCGACGCGCGGCGCGCTCGCGACGATGCGATATCTTAAAAAGCACAATCTGCAGCAAAATGCGGCGGATCGCGGACGCGAAATGCGCGAGGGGCTGACGCGCATCGCCGCGAAGTCAAAAGCGATCGGCGAAGTGCGCGGCAAAGGGCTGATGCAAGGGATCGAATTCATCGAGCCCGGAACCAAAAAGCCGAATGCGGCCGCCTCGCTTGCGCTGCTCGAAGAAACAAAAGCGCGCGGCTTGCTGATCGGCCGGGGCGGCCTCTACAGCAATACCAACCGCATCGCGCCGCCGCTGACGATCACTGCGGGTGAAGTGAAAGAGGGCCTTGATATTATCGAGGCGTCGATGCGTGCGATCGGGTAGCGCGCACATTATTCCCTCACCCGCTCGCGCTGCGCGCTCGCTGGCCTCTCCCAAGGGAGAGGCTAAGGGGTTCATCGCCTCTCCCTTGGGAGAGGCCAGCATCGCGAAGCGATGCGGGTGAGGGTTTACTCTTCCCTCTTCAGTCTCGCTTTCGTCTTTCCTACATGCGCGCGCGCAGAGGCTGGATCGTCCGGCCAGTCGTGTTTGGGATATTGCCCGCGCATATCTTTCGCCATGTCGCGATAGCCGCCGCTCCAGAAAGCGGGCAGGTTTTTGGTGAGCGCGATTTGTCGCTGCGCCGGCGATAACAACGAAACGGCGAGCGGGATTTTTCCGCGCGAGATCGCCGGGTGTTCTGAAATCCCGTAAAATTCCTGGACGCGCGCTTCGATCTGCGGCCCGCCTTCGTGAAGATAATCGATCAAGAGCGTGCGCCCGGCCGGCGTTTCGACGCCAAGCGGCGCGAGTTCATCGAGCTGGCGCTGTAAGCTCCATCCGATAAGGCTTAAGACGCCCCGGCGCAGCTCTTCGGCTTTCGGCTTTGAAAGGCTCGGCGGATCGCCGAGGAGGGGAGAGAGCCATTCTTCGGCGCGATCGAGCAGGGCAGCGTCGCTGGTGTCGGGCCAGGGATCGCTCGTTTGGGCGGCCGCAAAATTCAGCCGCGCCTGCGTCTCGCGGATGACCGCGCCATGATCGAGCAAGTCAAAGCCATGAGCGCTGAGCGCTGCAATCAGCGCCTCGCGCGCAACGGCGCCCGAAGGTTTTGGCAGCGGCGTTTCAGAAAGAATAATCGCGCCGACGCGGCGCACGCGCTTTGCCCGGAATTGCCGCCGGTCGATATCGAACTCGGCGATCTCGGCGGATTCAACGCGCGCCATCGCTTCGGTTTCCTTGAGCGGCGCGGCCGAGAGGATGCGCGCGTTCGCCGCCGAACCGGTCAGCTCGGCGACGGCGAGCCATGCTTCGCCCGCGAGCGGCGAGGATTTCTCGATCTGCGCCGCGCGTCCGCCAGCGAGTTGAAATTGCCCCGCCTCGCCAGGTTTTGCGCGCGCGATGAAGTGCGGCAGCGCGGCCGCAAGGATGCGTCCCGTTTCGCTGATGCGCGCCGCGCCGCCGCCGCCCCAGCGCGCCGCCTGCTCGCGCAAGGCGCGCGCACGGTCTGAATTGTCGCGGCGAAACCGTTCGAGACGATCGCGGAGGTCAACACTGTCGCCGCCAAGGCCGCGCTCGCCGATCAGTGCAGCGATTTCAGCGGCGAGCGCGCGATCGTCGCGCGTTGCGGCGCTCGCGATCATCGCGGCAAGTCGCGGCGGCAAGGGAAACGCCGCCATCTCGCGTCCGCGCGGCGTCAGCGCGCCTTCCGCGTCGACAGCGCCAAGCGCGCTCAGCTCATCGCGCGCCGCCTTGATCCGGCCCGCAGGCGGCGCGTCGATCCAGATGAGACGCGAAGGATCCCGCTCGCCCCATTCAGCGAGCGATAGCATCATCCCTGAAAGATCGGCGTTCAGAATTTCGGGCGCAGGCTCGGCGCTAAGTCCTCTTGTCGCTTCTTCATCCCACAGACGATAGCAGACGCCCGGCCGCAACCTCCCTGCGCGGCCGCGCCGCTGATCGACATTGGCTCTGGCGGCGCGGCGGGTGACGAGCGTTGCGCCGCCAACGCTCGCGTCATAGTCGGCGACGCGCGCAAGGCCGGCGTCAATGACGGTGTCGACGCCTTCGATCGTCAGGGAGCTTTCGGCGATATCCGTCGAGAGAACGACTTTGCGGTTGCCCTCGCGCGCGGGCGACACCGCTTTGTCCTGTTCGGCGGGCGATAAAGCTCCATAAAGCGGCGCAACGATGACGTCGGAGGGCAAATCGGCGAGCCGCTCCTCGGTGCGCCGGATTTCGCCCATGCCGGGAAGGAACACGAGAACCGAACCGCTCTGTTCGCGCAAAGCGCGGCGGACGGCGCGCGCGGTCTGGTCTTCGATCCGCTCATCGCTGCGGCCGAGATAGATCGTCTCCACAGGGTGAAGGCGGCCATCGCTTTCAACGACCGGCGCGCCGAGCGCTTTTGCAATCCGCGCGGTGTCGAGCGTTGCCGACATGGCGACAAGTCGAAGATCGGGCCGCAATTGCTCTTGCGCATCGAGCGCCAGCGCAAGGCCGAGATCGAGATTGAGCGAGCGCTCGTGAAATTCATCGAAGAGGACGGCGCCGACGCCAGAAAGCTCGGGGTCGCTCAGAATGCGCCGCGTGAACAGCCCGTCGGTGATGACTTCGATGCGCGTTCTCGCCGAGACCTTGCGATCGACGCGGGTTGAAAGCCCGATAACGCCGCCGGTCTTTTCGCCGAGCGACGACGCCATCCTGTCGGCCGCCATGCGCGCCGCGATCCGGCGCGGCTCAAGGAGCAGGATCTTTTTTCCGGCGAGCCACGCTTCCTCCAGAAGCGAAAGCGGCGCGCGCGTCGTCTTGCCGGCGCCCGGAGGCGCCGCGAGGACAAGCCGGTTCCCCGACGCCAACGCGGCGCGGATTTCGGGAATGACGTCGTCGATCGGCAGAGCGGTCATGCGTGAGAGGCTTTTAGATTGAACGGGGGACGAATAGGATAGGCGAAGTCGTAGACCGGAACAGCGCGGAAAACATGAACGAGCCGAACTCTGCACCCTCCGGCGCCGGCCGCGACCGGATCGCTTCGTTCGATCTGCGCCATGTCGACAGGGATTTTCTCGACAACCCTTATCCCGTTTACAAGGCGCTTCGCGAGGCCGATCCCGTGCGGCTTCTGCCGGACGGGGGGTATTTTCTCACAAGGTATGACGATCTCGCCGCCGTCTATCGCGACCGGCGCTTCAGCTCGGACAAGAAAATCGAGTTCCGGCCGAAATTCGGCGATAGCCCGCTTTATCTCCATCACACGACGAGCCTCGTTTTTAACGATCCGCCTTATCACACGCGCGTGCGGAAATTGCTGGCGCCAGCTTTTACGCCCCGCGCAGTGAAAATTCTGGAGCCCCGGTTTTCAGCGCTTGTCGACCGCTTGATCGACGAGGCGCTGGCGCGTGGCGGCATGGATGTCATTACCGACTTCGCCTCGCGCCTTCCTGTCGAGATCATCGGCGATATGCTGGCGGTGCCGAAGGAGGAGCGGGGGCCTTTGCGCGACTGGTCGCTTGCGATCCTCGGCGCGCTTGAACCCGCGCCGAACGCCGAGGCGCTGGACTGGGGCAATCGTTCGGTGTCGGAATTTGCAGATTACCTCGACAAACACATCGGCCGCTTCCGGAAAGGCGCGCTCCCCGGCGGCGACGTTCTCGGCATGTTGCTCGCTGAAGAAACCGAAAAGGGCGAAAGGCTCAGCGATGTCGAGCTTGTTCAAAATTGCATTTTTCTGCTGAACGCCGGGCATGAGACGACGACCAATCTCATCGGAAATGGCATAGCCGCGT
>JBBTJH010000361.1:0-6489 GCA_038059555.1 Pseudomonadota bacterium
GAGCAGGGCGCCGCAGACCTGACGCCGCTCTCGAAAGAAGGGGTCGAGACATCGCTCGCCGCACGCAAATTCTGGAAGGAAGACTGGAAAGGCGAGAGCTTCATGGCGATCGGGATGCAAGACCCGGTCTTAGGGCCGCCGTCGATGCAGTTCCTTCGTTCCTTCATCAAGAATTGCCCTCCGCCGATGGAAGTCGCGGAGGCCGGGCACTTCGTGCAGGAATGGGGCGCGCCGATTGCGAAAGCCGCGCTCACCCAATTCAAACTCGGCTGAGGCTACTTCAGCAGCGCGCGCGCGAAAGTCGCGAGGGCGGCGCCGAACTCGGGGTTCTTGAGGCCAAGGTCGATATTGGCCTGAAGCCAGCCGAGCTTTGAGCCGCAATCGTGAATGACGCCTTCGCAGATGCAGGCGTGAAAGGTCTGCCGCGCGTTCAGCTTGTTCATCGAGTCGGTCAGCTGAATTTCGCCGCCTGCGCCTTTTTCCTGCGTCTCCAGCAGGTTGAAAATATCGGGCTGCAAAATATAGCGGCCGATGATGCGGAAATTCGACGGCGCATCGGCGGGCTTTGGCTTTTCGACCATGCCGCTCATTTCGATCAGATTGCCCTTGCGGGCCTTCGGCGCGATGACGCCGTATTTGCTCGTCTCGCTTTGCGGAACTTCCTCGACTGCGACGAGATTGCCGCCGACTTTTTCATAAGCGTCGACCATCTGCCGCAAAAATCCCGGCTTGTGCGGGACGATTTCGTCGGGCAACGACACCGCGAAGGGTTCATCGCCAATAATCGCGCGCGCGCACCAGACGGCATGGCCGAGGCCAAGCGGCGCCTGCTGGCGCGTGTAGGAAAGATCGCCGGCCCGCGGAATGGTCTTTTCGATTTCGGCGAGCAGCTCGGTCTTGGCTTTCGCTTTCAGCGTCGCTTCAAGTTCGAAGGCATGATCGAAATAATCTTCGATCGCCGATTTGCCGCGACCGGTGACGAGAATGATGTGCTCGATCCCGGCGTCGCGCGCTTCAGCGACGACATAATCGATCAGCGGACGATCGACGACGGGAAGGAGTTCTTTCGGGATCGACTTCGTCGCCGGCAATACTCTGGTGCCAAGGCCCGCGACCGGGATGACGACCTTCTTGATTCGCTTGCTCATCTCATACTCATTATCAATGCGGCGCCATGTGGATCGGACTATCGCCGACATTGACGGTTTCGCCGATCGGTTCAAGCGGCTCTGGTTCGACTTTAAGGATTTCCGTCAACGTCGCGGTGCGCAAGGCGGCGTTGTGAGCGATATCATAATAGAAAAGGTTAAAGGGCTGGGGTTTCCACTTCGCGCCGAACCAGTCGCCCCGTCTCAGGAACCGCCGCTTTGGCGTATCGACCACCAGGATGCCGTTGTCGCATCGTGCGCCGACAGCCTTGGGTATAGGAGGGGGCGGCTCGCCTTCGGCGATCCCGGTGGCGGAGGCGGCGCCGAGATTTCGCTCCGGCGGCTCGTAGGCATCGCCCTCCCGCCAGGACAACGGGTTAACGCAAATAAGATGCTCGCTTTTGATCGAAGCGAGATCGCCGCTCGGCGTCCATGTCAGCGAGCGCAGACGAACGCGCTCCATCTCCTCATCGAAGCGTTTCTCGTAATCGACATAGGAGATGACGCAGCGGACATCGTCGGGCTGGTCGCATACGGGAATTTCTGGCGACAGCATCGCAAGAAACTCCTGAGGAACCGAGGCGCCGATCACATAGGCTGCAACAAGTTTGCGCCGCAGCGGGTTGATCTCCCCCTGAAAATAATCTTTGAGAAGACCCATTACGTAAAGACCGCCCTGACCGTCGCCGACGAGAATAATCGGCTTTTCCGGGTCGCGATCGGCTAGAAAAGCTTCGAACGCCCGGCGCACATCCGAATAAGCGAGGCGCCGCGCGGCGAGCCCGTCATATTTGTGGGTGAACAGCGAGTAGAGCGTCGCCTCCCGGTAAAACGGCGCATAGATATCGGCGGTTTCCTGAAAGGGCCCCGCCTGGTTCGGGAAGGCGATCAACCGCTGAACATCGACAGCATCAGGGTCGTTGATCGGCGCATTCCATAGTTTGCGACGGTAAAACGTCGTCGAATGAACATAGAAGACGTCGGCGGCTTTATCCGCCTCGATTCCGGGCTTTGAGAGCCAGGCTTGAGGCTCTGCATAGTCGGGGGCGGGCGGCGCTTCGACCGTCTGGAACGGGGCCCGAGGGGTCGCAAAGAAGCGGACGATGCCATCCTGAAATATTATGGAGAAAGCTGTGATGAGAACCGCCGCCGCACCCATTGCGGCGTAGGCCGCCAGTCGCCATCTCTTCCGGGTCGTCAAATCGCCTCTCCGTCGTCACGGTTGCGACCATAAAGGGTCAGCCGCCTCAAATAAAAGGGGAAACGAACGGGCGGACGGTTGCCGCAGCGTTAACGACTTTGGTAAGGCCTTTAGGCGATCTTGAAGGTCGCGAGTGGAAAGCGTGAGTGATGGATAACCCCGCAAACGAGCAAGGCATGCCTTCGGCGCCAAAGACGCCGATCGAGACGCCGTTGCTCCGCCCGCGCAAGACGAGCCTCCTTTCGGGGCTGCGGACGAGCTTTATCGCTGGGGTGGTCGTGGCGGCCCCGCTCGCGATTACCGCCTATATCATTTACTGGTTCGTCACCGGGCCGATGCGCAATCTCGATTTGTTCGTGCGCAATATCCTCCCCGCCGGCGACAGCCGCATTGAAACGATCACGCAGGCGATCCCCGGCTTTGGCGTCCTCGTCGCCATCGCGGGTCTCGTCGTACTCGGCGCGTTCACCAAAAATTTCGTTGGCAGAACGCTGATCCGCACGGGCGAGAAATTCCTCGACCAGATGCCGGTCGTTCGGAACCTGCACCGCTTTTTCAAGAACGTCTTCGAGACTGCTCTGCAAAAGTCGGCTCGATCGTTCAAGGAAGTCGGCCTCATCGAATACCCGCGCAATGGCGTCTGGGCGCTCGCCTTCGTTATTGGCGAGGCGCAAGGCGAGGTGCGATACCTTTTGAGCAAGGAGAACCTTGTCGGCGTCTTCGTGCCGACGGTTCCAAACCCCACATCGGGGTTCCTTCTGTATGTGCCGCGAGCCGATTTCACGCCGCTGTCGATGTCGGTTGAAGACGCGGCGAAGGTCGTGTTTTCGCTGGGGCTCGTCGTCCCGGACTTCACGGCGCCCGAAGACGCGGTTACGCGGCTCGAAGAAATGGCGTCGCAAGTGGCGAACGAAAAGCGCAGCGTTCTCTGGCGTTTTGCCGGACGCAAGTCGGAAATTTAACCCGCGCGCAGCAGCTTGATCGCGTCGTCCCGGCTGAAAAGATAGAGCAAGATCCGCAAGGCTTCGCCGCGCGGCGTTTTGAGATCACCGTCGCGGGCGACCATCAACGCCGCATCGTCCTTGGCGGCGAGCAAAAGTTCGCCATGCACGGCATAGTCCGCGAATAACAAATCAGGAAATCCCGACTGCGCGGACCCCAATAGATCGCCGGCGCCGCGAAGGCGCAAATCTTCTTCGGCTATGCGAAAGCCGTCCTCGGTCTCGCGCAATATCTTCAGCCTCGCCGTCGCGGTTTCGTTGAGCGGCCCCTTATAGAGGAGGAGGCACGACGCCGGCTTCTCGCCGCGCCCGACGCGGCCGCGCAACTGATGGAGCTGCGCGAGGCCGAAACGCTCGGCGTGTTCGATCACCATGACGACGGCGTTCGGCGCGTTGACGCCGACCTCGATCACCGTCGTCGCAATGAGAAGCGATAAGTCGCCGCGATGAAAGCGCTCCATCACGGCGTCTTTTTCCGCCGCCGGCATGCGTCCGTGAACCAGCCCGACTTTGTCGCCAAATAGCCCGTGAAGGTGCTTGAACCGCTCCTCGGCCGCCGTCATCGCGAGTATTTCGGATTCTTCTACCAGCGGACATACCCAATAGACCTGATCGCGCCGCGCGATGACGCGCGCCACCGCATCGGCCACATCGTCGAGGCGCTCAATCGGGATCGCGCGCGTATCGACCGGCTTTCGTCCGGGCGGTTTTTCACGGATCGAAGTCGCATCCATATCGCCATAGGCGGTGAGCGCGAGCGTTCTCGGGATCGGCGTCGCCGTCATCACGATCAGATCGGCGCGCCATCCTTTGGCGCTGAGCGCCGCGCGCTGATTGACGCCGAAGCGGTGCTGTTCGTCGATGATGACGAGACCTAGATCCGCGAACTCGACCTCGTCCTGGATGATCGCGTGGGTGCCGATAAGCAGATCAATTTCTCGCGCTTTCAGCCGTCGCAGTTTTTCCGTCCGCACGCCGCCTTTGTCGCGGCCGGTGAGGATGTCGATCCTGATGCCGGCTTTTTCGGCGATCGGCGTCAGCGTTTCGATGTGCTGGCGCGCCAGAATTTCGGTCGGCGCGAGCAGCGCCGTTTGCGAGCCTGCGTCAATCACGCTCGCAGCTGCGAGGAACGCAACGGCTGTCTTTCCAGAACCGACATCGCCTTGAACGAGCCGCACCATGCGGTCGGGCGACGCGAGGTCGGCGTCGATTTCTTTTAACGCGTTTTCCTGCGCTCCGGTCAGTTTGAACGGCAGCGCCGCCAGCGCCTTTTTTCGAAGCCCGCCGGTGGACACGAAACTGCGGCCGGCCGCTTTTTTTCGGGCGCTGCGAATGAGGGCGAGCGCCAGCTGGTTCGCCAGCAATTCGTCATAGGCGAGGCGCTGAACGCTAATCGAAGACGGCGAGAGTTCCTGCGCCGATTGCGGCGCGTGGACAGCGGCGATCGCGGCGTTCCAGCCTGGAAACGCATTTTTACGGAGCCATGCCTCATCTTGCCATTCAGGCAATGCCGGCGCCCGGGCGAGCGCTCCTTGCGCGGCTTTGCGCATCACCGACGGCGGCAGGCCGGCGGTCAGCGGATAGACTGGCTCGAACAAGGGAAGCCCGCCAGCAGCCGCCGGATCGACAATATGATCCGGGTGCGTCATTTGTCTGGCGCCGCTGTAATCGTCGATCCGCCCTGAGATGATCCGCTTGGCGCCTTCAGGGAGCGCCTTCGCGATATAATCGGGCCGCGCGTGAAAGAAGATCAGCGTGATGAACCCGGTCTCGTCGGAACAGATGACGCGGTAGGGAAGGCGCTTCACCGCCGGCGGATCATGCCGGTCGACAGTCACCTCCAGCGTCGCCAGCGAGCCGATGGCGGCCTCGGCGATTTTGGGCCGAAAGCTCCGGTCAATGACGCCATGAGGCCGCGTAAAGAGGACGTCGATGACGCGCGGGCCGGAAACTTTCTGGACGAGGGCGGCAAGCCGGGGCCCGACGCCTTTCAGCGCCGTGACGTCGGAAAAGAGCGGGTTTAAAATCGCTGGCCGCATGGCGTGCGATTATCCCGCGTTTCGCGCCGCTTGTCTAAGCGCCTGCAATGTCTGAAAAGGCTCCGATGACCGACCAGCCGATCGACATTCGACGCAAACGGCTCCTCCACCGCGCCCGTTATCGCGGCTTCAAGGAGGCCGATATTCTCATCGGCGGTTTTGCCGAGGCGGCTTTGCCGGCGATGCTGGAAGCGGATCTTGACGGTTTCGAGGAGATCCTCAACGCTGCTGATCACGATATCTACGGCTGGATTGTCGGCCATTTTGAGCCGCCGCCAGCTATCGACCGTCTCTTGATCGAGCGAATGAGAGCCTTCGACGCCGCAGCGAAAGCCCAGAACGGCTGAACAGAGACACAAAACTTGAACTTGCATTGCCGACCGGTTAGGGAGGCGGCCTTTCACGCGACCGCCAAACCCGGCGGCCGCGCATTTGCGCATTGGCTATAAGGCATTCCCACTCATGACGATGGTCTCGGGCGTTCAGAAAATCTCCCCGCGCGAAGCGTGGGAGAGCGATGCCGCGCTGACCGTCTACGACGCGCCGGACGGCGCCGACGCAATGGCGCTCGCTGAAGCAGCCCTGACGCGTCAGGGTCTTGTCGTTTATGTCGCCCGCGACGCCGCTCGCGCGGCCGACATGCTGAGCGCGCTGCAGTTTTTCGCACCCGATGCGCCGGCGATCGAGTTTCCGGCGTGGGACTGTCTTCCCTATGACCGCGTGTCGCCGTCATCGGCGGTGCTCGCGCAGCGCATGGCGGCGCTCTCGCTTCTCTTGTCCGAGCGCGCCGCAGGCCCGCTTATTCTGATCACCACGGTCAACGCCGCGAGCCAGCGCACGCCGCCTAAAGAGATGATCGCCGCCTCCGCGTTCCTGGCGAGGACCGGCGAAATCGTTTCGATGAACAAGCTCACCGCCTATCTCGTCGCCAACGGCTATGCGCGCTCGAGCACGGTGCGCGAGGCGGGGGAATTCGCCGTGCGCGGCGGGCTCGTCGATTTGTTCCCGCCGGGCGCTGACGAACCGATCCGCCTCGATTTTTTCGGCGACAGTCTCGAGACGATCCGTTCCTTCGATCCGGCGACGCAGCTCACAACGCG
>JBBTJH010000362.1:0-4216 GCA_038059555.1 Pseudomonadota bacterium
GCGGGGGGGCGCCGGCCGGCGGGCGCACGACTATCGAGGCGCCAGAAAGACCCTTGCCGACATAATCGTTCGCGTCGCCCTCGACGATGAGCTTCAGCCCGTGCACGGAAAAGGCGCCGAGCGACTGGCCCGCCGACCCGCGCAGACGGAGCGTCAGATGATCCGGCGAAAGCGTTTTATCCGTCATGGTGCGGACGATCTCGGAGGAAATCCGCGCGCCGATCGTGCGGTCGGTGTTGCGGACGGGAAGGGTGAGGCTCTGTCGCTCGCCGAACTCGAAAAAGGCGTCGAGCGCCGGGCGGATGCGCTGGTCGATCGTGTCGCTGACCTCGATGCGCCCGCTGCGGGACGAACGCGGCGGACGCGCGCCTGAATCGATCCGCGTCAAGATCGGATTGAGATCGAGATCGTCAAGATCTGTCGATCCGCGCGAGACCTGATCGAGAAGATCTGACCTCCCGATAATTTCGTCGAGCGAGCGCGCGCCAAGCGCCGCCAGATTGCGCCGCACATCCTCGGCGATGAAAGTCATCAAATTGACGACGTGATCGGGCGCGCCCGAAAACCGCTCGCGCAGCGCCTCATCTTGCGTGCAGACGCCGACGGGACAGGTGTTTGAATGACACTGCCGCACCATCAGGCAGCCGAGCGCCACCAGCGAGATCGTGCCGATGCCGTATTCCTCAGCGCCCAACATCGCCGCGACGACGATGTCGCGCCCGGTGCGCAGGCCGCCATCAGTGCGCAGCGTCACCTGACCGCGCAACTCGTTCATCGTCAGAACCTGATGCGCCTCGGCAAGGCCCAGCTCCCACGGCGAGCCGGCGAATTTGATCGACGTCTGCGGGGAGGCGCCGGTGCCGCCGACATGGCCGGAAATCAGGATGATGTCGGCTTTCGCCTTGGCGACGCCGGCGGCGATCGCGCCGATGCCGCCCGCAGAGACAAGCTTCACGCAGACGCGCGCGCGCGGATTGATCTGCTTTAGATCGTAAATGAGCTGCGCGAGATCTTCGATCGAATAGATGTCGTGATGGGGCGGCGGCGAAATCAAGGTGACGCCTGGCGTCGCGTGACGAAGGCGCGCGATGAATTCCGTCACTTTATATCCCGGCAGCTGTCCGCCTTCGCCGGGCTTTGCGCCTTGCGCGACTTTGATTTCAAGTTCGTCGCACTGGTTCAGATATTCAGCTGTGACGCCAAACCGCCCGGACGCGACCTGTTTGATCGCGGAATTGGCGTTGTCGCCGTTCGGCAGCAATTTGTAGCGTTCTGGAACTTCGCCGCCTTCACCCGATACTGACTTCGCGCCGATGCGGTTCATGGCGATGTTAAGTGCGCAATGCGCCTCGGGCGACAACGCGCCGAGCGACATGCCGGGCGTCACAAAGCGGCGGCGGATCGTCTCCATCGGCTCGACTTCGGCGATGTCGAGAGGATCGCCTAGCGGCTGCGGTCGCAGGAGATCGCGCACCTGTGCGGGCTTTTGCCCATCGAGCGCGTCGACAAAACGGCAGAACGCTGCTGCGTCCTGCTCGCGCGCCGCCTTCTGCAGATCGCTGACGATCCGCGCGTCGAGAATGTGGCGCTCGCCGCGCGCGCGCTGGCGATAGAACCCGCCGACCGGCAGGCTCGCGGCGTCTGCAAAGGCCCGCCGGCGCAACTCGCTCGTGCGCTTCTCGATGCCGGAAAAACCGATGCCGGAAATGCGGCTCGTCATGCCGGGAAAATATTCTTCGACCAGCCCACGCGACAGGCCGAGCGCCTCGAAATTGCAGCCGCCGCGATAGGAAGAGATGACCGAAATTCCCATCTTCGAGATGATTTTGAGGAGGCCTGCTTCAAGCGCGCATTTGTAATTGTAAACGCCCTGATTGAGCGTCAGTTCGCCATAGAGGCCGCGCGCCTGTGCATCTCTTATCGATTCAAAAGCGAGATAAGGGCTGACCGCCGTTGCGCCGACGCCGACCAGAACGGCCGTATAATGCGGGTCGATGCATTCGGCGGTTCTGACGATGATCGAACAGAACGAGCGGCGGCCAGCTTTGGTCAGATGCGTGTGAACGCCGCCAGCGGCCAGGATCATCGGCGCCGGGACGCGCGCCGCGTTTTGAGTTTCGTCGGTCAAGATGACGATGCCGGCGCCGTCGCGCACGGCGGCTTCCGCTTCCGAACGGATGCGATCGAGCGCGGATTTTAGCGCGCCGCCGTCGCCCTTGGCGTCCTCGGCGTCATAGGTGCAGTCGATCTCGGCGATCTTTTGATCGAGAAGACCGCGCAGCCGCTCATACATACCATTGGTCAGGATGGGGCTTTCAAGGATGAAGACGTCGGTCTGAGTTTTGTCAGCCGCAAGGATGTTGCCGAGATTTTTAAACCGCGTGTTGAGGCTCATCACGCCGGCCTCGCGCAACGGGTCAATCGGCGGGTTGGTCACCTGGCTGAAATTCTGGCGGAAATAATGCGACAGCGGACGGTATTCGTCGGAGAGGACCGCAATCGGCGCATCGTCGCCCATCGAGCCGATCGCTTCCTTGCCGGTGAGCGCCATCGGGCGAAGGACGAGATCGAGATCTTCAAGCGTGTAACCCGCAGCCGCCTGACGGCGGATCAAATCGTCTTCCTCGAACAGGCGGTCCTCGGGACCTGGTCCGATGTCGCCTTCAAGTTCGACGACGTTTTCGAGCCATTCCGTATAGGGATGTTTCCCCGCGAGATGGTCGAGGATTTCATCCTGCTCGAAAAACTGCAAGGTTTCGGTGTCGAAGGCGATCATCCGCCCGGGCTCAAGCGCGCCGCGCCGCAAGACAGCGTGCTCGCCGAGCGGGCACATGCCGGTCTCCGACCCGACGGCGAGGACGCCGTCGTCGGTGATCGCGTATCTCAGCGGCCGCAAGCCGTTGCGGTCGACGCCCGCAACCGCCCAACGCCCGTCATAGGCGGCGATCGCCGCCGGCCCGTCCCATGGCTCCATCACGGCGTTGCAATAGCTGTAAAGCGCTTGCCATTCCGGTTTCATGACGGCGCCGCGCTTGGCGGAAGCTTCCGGGATCAGGAGCGCTTTAGCCATCGGGCCGGAGCGCCCGGCGCGAACGATCAATTCAAACACCTGATCGAGGGCGGCTGAATCTGATGCGCCGGGGCGTATGACAGGCTTTACGCAGGTGTGGTCATCGCCGAACGCCGACGAGGCCATGCGGATCTCGTGGCTCTTCATCCAGTTGCGGTTGCCTTTCAGCGTATTGATTTCGCCATTATGCGCGAGCATCCGGAAGGGCTGGGCGAGCCGCCATTCAGGAAACGTATTCGTCGAATAGCGCTGATGGAAAATGGCGATCGAGGAAATGAAGCGCTCGTCGCGCAGATCATGATAAAATCCGTCGATCTCCTCGGCGAGGAACATGCCTTTGTAAATAATCGATCGCGCCGACAGCGACGGGATATAAAAATCGGGGAGGTTTTGTTCGCTGACGCGTTGCTCGATCCGCCGCCGCACCAGATACAGCGCGCGCTCAAGCTCATCTTTCGCGCGGCCTTTCAAGTCGCAAAAAAGTATCTGTTCGATTTCCGGGCGGACAAGATTGGCTCTAACGCCAAGACGCCCCGCGTCGACCGGCACCTGCCGCCAGCCATAGACGTTAAAGCCGTCGCGGATGATTTCCGTTTCGACGATGGTGCGGCATTGGTCCTGCGCGCTGAAATTGGTGCGGGGGAGGAAAATCATCCCGGCGCAAAGATCGCTCCGTTCCGGCGTTCTTCCCATGCGCGCGACATAAGTGCGAAAGAGATCCTGCGGGATATTGACGAGAAGGCCGGCGCCGTCGCCGGTCTTGCCGTCAGCTGCGACCGCGCCGCGGTGCCACACGGCTTTCAATGCCGAGAGCGCCATCGCGACGATTTCGCGCTTCGGCGCGCCGCCCAGAGCGGCGACAAGGCCGACGCCGCACGCGTCGCGCTCCGACGACGGGTCATACGCGCCCGCGTCAATCAGTTTTTGACGGTTTTCGAGATAGCGGGAGATCGGGTCGGTCATTTTTTGCACGATGGTTGAAAGCTTATTCTGCGGCGAGAAGGGTCGTTGCGGTAGTCGCAAGACGCTCAATAATTTCCGCCGCCGCCTTTCGGCCGTCGACAATCGCCCAGACGACGAGCGAGGCGCCGCGCACAATATCGCCGGCAGCAAAGACGCCGGGGATCCTCGTCTCCAGCGAGCCGC
>JBBTJH010000363.1:0-15137 GCA_038059555.1 Pseudomonadota bacterium
GGCGGCCGGGGCGGCGACCGGGGCCGCGCCCGCTCCCGAGGGGCTCACGGGGTCGGTCGACCTGGCCGGCGCGTCGCTCAGCCAGCGCGGCTGGCGTGTCGACCACGGGGTCGCGCCGTTGCGCGAGCACCTCGCCGCGGTGTTGCTGATGCTCGGGCGCTGGGACGTCCGCCGCGAGATCCTGCTCGACCCGACCTGCGGCGCCGGTACGATCCCGATCGAGGCCGCGCTGATGGGGCGTGCCGCGCCGCTGTGGCAGGAGCCGCGCCGCCCCGCGTGTCAGCGCCTGCCCGCGTTCCACGACGCGGCCGGCGATCGCGGACCACTGTTCGCCGACGCGCGGCCCGTGGTGATCGGCAACGACCAGGATCTCGCCGCGCTGATCATGGCCAAGCAGAACGCCACCGCCGCCGGGCTCAGCGTCGCGCAGGGACCGGTGTGGCGGCGGGGCGACTTCGCGGCGCTGCGGTCGTTCCGCGAAGCGACAAACGGCGAAGCGGTGCTCGTTCTCCCCGCCAGCGGCGACCCGGAAGAATTCAAGGACTGGGCGGCGGCGTTCGGCGAGTTCGGCGCCAAACGCATCATCATCACCAAATTCGACGCGACGCGCCGGATCGGGGCCGCTCTCGGCGCGGCGTATGCGGCTAAACTCGCCCTCGCCCAGTTTTCCCAGTCGCCGTTCATATCCGAAGGGCTTCTCGACGCGACGCCGGAGTTTCTGGCGCGCCGTCTGCTCGCCGGGCGCCCGGCAAGGCTGAACTGACCCTCGATAACGTTGGGCCGATTGCGGCGAAGTCGCGGCATTCTTAACGATTAGTTGAGCATACGGGATAAACGCCGCACGGCGTTGAAGCACCCCCTTAATGGCGCCGCGTCATGATGGCCTTCAGTAATTCCGTAGGGGAATGATGATGCGCCTTATCGCTCTGCTCACGCTTTCTTTAGTCCTCGCCGGCTGCGCTGGCGGCATGTCGAAGAAGGAATGTCTGTACGCAGACTGGCGCGCCATCGGCTATGAAGACGGCGCGCAAGGGCGCGACGCCTCGGCGATCGGCTCGCGCCGTGTCGCCTGCGCCGACAAAGCGAAGATTACGCCGGACATGGAAGCCTATCTCTCCGGACGGGAAAAAGGCCTCGACCAGTTCTGCCGCCCCGCCAACGGCTTTGATTACGGCTCACGCGGCTACAGCTATACGGGCGCGTGCGCTGCGCGCGATGAAGGCGCCTTCGTCGCCGCCTATGAGAAGGGGCTGACCCTTTACGGGTTCGTCGAAAACTATAACGCCGCCTCTAACGCGCTCGCGAATGCGCATGACGAGCTCGGAAATATCGACCACCAGATCGCCCACGCGCAGGCGGCCCTCGTCAATCCGGTAACGCCGCACCCGGAGCGTCTCGATCATCTTGCGGAACTGAAAACGCTCTATGAAAGGCGCGACAAGGTGCGCGACGCGATCCCTCATCTCACCCGCGATGCCGATCGCGCGCAAGCGGAGCTTGAGGACTATCGCCACGAGATGGCTGACCGCGACTATGCGAGAGGCGCGTTGGCGGCGACGGCGTCGAGCTATTAGGCCTTCCCTCGCAACCGTCGGTCATTTGCGCGGAGGGTGAAGCCGGCCTAAAGATCCCCTCTCGCCCGGCGATCGGGCGAAACAGGGAGGGATCCATGAAATACACGCTTGCCGCCGTTTTGGCGTTCGCCGCAGTTCCGGCATTCGCCCAAGAGTCGCCGGACGCTTTGGCCGACGCCTTTGTCGCGACGATTGTCGCTGAAGACAGCGCCGCGCTCGCCGCTCTCTATACGGACGACGCCGACAGCTATGATCCGTCCGGCTTCGTCCAGAAGGGGCGCGACGAGATCGCCGCGACATGGCAGATGTTCTTCGACGCCTATGACGGCTTTGCCGCCTCGCTGAACCGGAAGGGCGAATACGGGCTCGACAAGAAGAGCCATGCGGCCTGGGGTTTGTGGACAATGTCGGCGACGCCAACGGGCGGCGGCGAAGAAGTCGTCTGGAACGGCCGCTTTCTCGATCTCGCGGTCAAAACGGATGATGGCTGGAAGTACCGCGTCGATCACGCGTCGATGATGGCGCCAGCGCCCGCAGACGACAGCCAGTAAAAGCGCTCGACGTTGCAAGACGTAGACCCGCGACTTTAGCCCTCGCTCTGATCCAATCGCCTCATCGTGCAGGCGATTGGGTCGAGGATGACGCCGGCCTTCCGCTTTTTTTCGGCGTAGGCGACAATATCGGCAGTGCCGCCGAGCCCGCGCGACGGCGCGCCATCCCAGACGAAAATCATGCGATCGACAAGATTGACGACGCGCTTGCCAGATTTAAGGAAAGCGTCATCCGGCGTTTCCCCTTTTACGCGGATGATTTTTTTCGCCCGTTCACAGAAGCGGTCGAACGAAGGCTTATCGGTATCTTCAAGTTCAATGCGGCCGCGGCAGACCGGAATCACCGCGACAAGCCGCTTGCCGTGATCGAGTGCGGATGAAGCAAATATCTGGTCGGCCCCCGGCGCGAGCGACGTGTATCCGGCGCCGATGCGTGTCCTGGTGACGTATTCGTCGATGCGCGCGCGCACCCAATCCCAGTCGGCGCCGTCTCGCCAGCGATGCCCCGAAACCCCGATCTTCATCTTCTGACTATGGGTTGCCGGGTGAAAGCGCGAACCCGTGCGATAAACAACCGCCCCGCATGAACGCCATCAAGTCTCCCCCTTTGGTATCGCAGTGCAACCAGTTGCAACCGCGAGTAAAGCTGTAAACGCTCATTCGATCAAGCAGCGGCGCGAGATGATCCTTCGCACACGCAGCATCGATTGCGTCTCGACGGCGGATCAAAAGCCCCTGTAGTCTCAAAGACGCGGGGTGGTTGAACTTAAGAGGGCTAGTAAAAATGGACATGATGGACTTACTCCTGAACGGCGCAGGCGGCGCGATTATTGGACCGTTGGTGTCGCAATTCCTTGGCGGCAAGCATCAGAGCTTGATCATGCGGGTCATCGCCGGCATCGTCGGCGGCGTCGGTGTCGGCGCAGGCGCCGATTCAGCCGGCATGGGCTCGATCCTCGGCAACGATCAGATGATGCAGATGATCCAGTCGGTTCTTGAAGGCGGCCTTGGCGGCGGCGCGCTCGCTTCGCTCTCTGGGATGATCAAGAAAAAATCCTGACATCGTCAACATCAACGGAGCGGCGTCGCTGGTTCAGCGGCGCCGCTTTTGTATGACCGACGATCAATCTTCGCGATCGAGGCGTTCGAGAAAGCGCGCGGCCGCGCCGCGCCCGCCGATGCCGAAGGCGAGCGCCGCCGCCAGCGATCCGGCGCCGAGGATCAGCACGAAGCCGGCGTAAATGATGTCCTCGCCAAGACCCATCTCGCGAATGCCGATCGCGGTGACAAGGACCATGATGCCCCATTGAACGGCCGTGCCGACAAGTTCAGAGCGCGCGTCGCCGGCGCGTCTCAAAGTGTTGGCGACAAACCGGCTGATCGGAATGCCGGCGAGGATGACGACGGATCCAAGGAGGATCTGGCCGCCGACAGAGAGTATCTGGCTGAGCGCCGTTGAGACCGGTTCGATATTCAACTGCTGCGCGGCAGTGATGGCACCGACGATCAGCATCGCCGCCATCGCGATATTGGCGACAACGACGGTCGGCGTGATCATCGACGTCTTCAGCCCCAAGGCTGCATCATCGATATCCTTGTGCTCGATCGCGATGCCGAGTTGGCGCCAGAAATTGTCAAAGCCGATGCCGGTCAGAACCGAGATGATCAAAGAGCGCATGGCGCGCGCGAACAGCGTGAAAACAAAGATCACGAGCACGGCGGCGATCAGGCTCGGGATCGCATTCAGCATGGTTTGCAGCATCGAGGTTAGCGGCTGCGAAATCGATTCAATCGCCAAGGCCTCAAGGCCGATGATGAATGTCGGGATCAGAATAAAGACGTAAGCGATAAGGCCGGCGGCGCGCGCGATTTCCTTGCCCTTGATGAGATCGCCGATTTCAACGCGCTTGGCGGCGTGATCGATCGGCGCCGCGGAGAGAAGGCTGGTGACGGCGCGCAGCGCCACGGTCGCGATGACGAAGCCGATGCTGACGACAATGCCGAAGATGATGACGCGAGGGAAATATTCTTCGAGCCCCCGCATCATGTTGTTCAGCGGCGCGAGAAGCTCCGATAGCCCCAGATTGTCGAGGATCATCGGAATGAAAAAGAGAATGATCAGCCAGAACGTCGCAGCGCCGAGGGATTTACCCAAAGAAGGATTGCTCGGACCCATGGCTTCGCGGTTGGCGGCGATGCCGATTTTTGAACTGTCGACGCGTCTCCTGACGAATTCGGAAACGACCCGCGCAATAATGAGCCCCCCGAGGGTCAGGCCGAAGGCGACCAGCACATTTCGCCAATTCTCGCCGACAATCGTCATCCAGCGTTCGATTTCCACTTGGATCTGATCCATCATTCTTTCGTTCTCCGGCTATTGCGAGGGACCCCAACGCCTGTCGCTCGTCAGACCTGATCGCGGGATAGCAGGCCCCGCCCCCTTGGGGCCAGCGGAAAATCCTCAATTCCCGTTATGCGGGCGCCCGGTGGTGAATTCCGCCCTGCAAGGGGCGCGGCGCGCGCGTCGTTTTCGGGAAGCTCAACGGCAATTTGCGCAGCGACCTCACGGCCAGATACGCAAAGCATTCAGCCTCAATCGCGTCGCCGCTCCAGCCGATGTCGTCAGCCGAGTGAACGTCCCCGTCGAGCGCCATGCGAAGGGCGTCCATCATCGCCGGATTGCGCCGCCCGCCGCCGACGATGATCCAGTCGCCGGGCGCCTCCGGCAGATGCGGCACGGAGGCCCGGACGCAAGCGGCCGTGAACGCCGTCAATGTCGCCGCGCCGTCCACCACCGACAAGTTAAGGACCGGATCTATCTTGAAGTCATAGCGATCGAGAGATTTAGGCGGCTTCCGGCGGATGAACGGATTGAGGAGCATCATTCTCAAAATATCGGAATGAACTTGTCCGGCGCGCGCGGCGGCGCCGTCTTTGTCCATGGCCTCCCCGGTTTTCAGATCCATCCATTGATCGACGAGGCCGTTGCCGGGACCGCAATCGAAGGCGACGAGATCGAGATTGCCGCCGCCCAGCGGCACATAGGTGATATTGGCGACGCCGCCGAGATTGATGACGCCGACCGCGCCTTCCGGATCAAGCGCGCGGATAAGCGCGCCATGATAGACCGGCGAGAACGGCGCGCCCTCTCCGCCTTCGGCGATGTCCGCGGCTCGAAAATCCGAAACTACATCGATCTTTGTTTCTTCAGCGAGCGATTTCCCGTCGCCGATTTGCCAGGTTCGCCCAACAGTCTCGGCACCGCGTTTTGGCCTGTGAAGAATTGTCTGGCCATGAAATCCGATGACGTCGATTGCGGTGCGCTTCAGTTTCGCTTTTTCGAGGAGCTCGACAACCGCCATCGCATGGGCCTGCGTCACCTCGCCTGACGCTTTGCCGATATCAGCGGCGCCGTCGCGACCTTCGAGCGCGGCTTTGATGGCGCGCCGGATGAAAACTTTGAGATCGCGGCTGTAGGGCGCAAAATGCGTCTCGCCGCGATCGATGATTTCCTCGCCGTCCGTTCTGAGAATGGCGAGGTCGATGCCGTCAAGCGACGTGCCGCTCATGGTTCCGATAGCGGTAAGGACGGTCATTCGGGCGTTTCCGCGCAAGCTTGAAGCGGTATGACTGCCTCAATTCGCGCAGAACTGGAATTGATCCGTTGAACTTATCTGAGTTCGCGCAAGCCAGGTCTGAGCTTGTCGAAATCCTGGGGCGGCAGGAAGCCGGGCTGATCGTTCGCGACATCGGCGCTGGCGGCGGGGAGCCCTGACGCGGTCAGGGAGGGTTCTGGACCTTGCGACATCGCGAGATCGCCAAGCTCGAGCGAATCGCTCGGCAGGAAGGCGGGCGGCTCTATCGTCGGCTCGGTGCGCTTTGCCGCCCGCTCCTTGTTCGGCTTTTCCTTGCGCGCCTTTTTCCGTCCGCCATCCTCGCTGAACGAGGCCGAGGCTGCATCAGCGATCAACACCGCTCCGGCGGCCGGTCGCATGGCGCGTCCAAGATTAAAGCCTGCGAGATAGGCCGCGAGCCACGGCGCGAACCGGGCGGCGAGTTCGAACATGCGATCGTCCACTCTTTTGATCTGGTCGTCTATGTTGAGGCCGAGAAAATAATCGGTCGCCATGGCGACGGTGAAGAGGACGATCAGCAAATGCACATAGGTGAAGTGAACGGCGCGCGCGATGAGCTTGCCGGCGTATCCGGTCGCGCCGCCCGAATGGCGGCTGTCATAGCGCCAACGCCCAATTAAAAATCCGAGGAGCGGCATCAGCGCGAGATAAGCGATCATCGTCGCCGGCACGCGGGCGCCGAAAAAGTCGATCAGCCGGTAATAAGGATCATTGCGGACGATAACCGCCCATAGGCCGGTGATGCCGGCGAAAACGAGCGCGCTGGTGAGATAGCCATGCGCGTCGCCCGATCCGCCAGCGGCGGAATTATCCTTCCCCATAGCCTTTTCCCCTTACTCCACGGGGAGAAGGCTACCCAATCTTTCAGCCGGATACAAAACGGCGCTCCGCCCGTCTCCGGGGGAGCGCCTTTTTTCAACCCTTTGGGGTCAGCGTTTAGCGGCTGACTTTGAGGTTGCCCGCAGACGTCTTGCCGCGGTCTGACTCGAGGTCATAAGAAACCTTTTGACCGTCGTTGAGGCCGGTCAAGCCAGCTTTCTGAACGGCGGTGACATGGACGAAAACGTCCTTGCCGCCATCATCGGGCTGGATGAAGCCGAAGCCTTTGGTTGCGTTGAACCACTTTACAGTGCCTGTCGCCATGTTGATCTCCTGATCTATTGGTCCCGCCGCCTCCCCAAAGGGTTGGCGGACCGGACCGGCGGTCGATAAGCGCTTGCGGGATGCAAGCGCCGGTTAAGGACCTTCTAGTTCGGGAGGCAATTCAGAAAGCGAGGCTAGGCCGGGACAGTTTGCTGGTGGAAGGCAAGGTCCAGGTTAGGCTAGGCATTGTCGAATTCGGCCCAAAATAGTCTGGTCACGAGCGCATAAATAGGGGCTGCTGGGGAAGTTCGCAAGGACCGCCCCGAGCGGCAAGGTGAAAAGGGAGCAAGGCCGATGCGTATGCTGATTTTCGGCGCAGGGCGCGTCGGCGCGAGCCTCGCCGCCTATGCGTCCCATCTCGGGCATGAGGTGACCGTCGTCAGCCGGCAACAGGCGTCCTCAGACCGCGCAAGCGTCGCCGCCCTGATCGGGAAGTCCGATCTCATCGCCGCCGCCATTCCGGACGACCGGATCGCCCCTTGGCGGTCGGACTGGGCGGCTGAGATCGGCAGGAGAACCGCCATCCATTTTTCCGGCGCCCTCACCTTTGAGGGGATGCTTAGCTATCACCCGCTTTATTCGTTTCCGGCCAATCCCTTGGCCCCTGAAGTCATGGGCCGGATCGCGATCGCGAGAGAGGCCGGCGCCCCGGCGTTCTCGTCGATCCTGCCGGGCGCCGCCAATCCTGAATTCGTCGTCGCCGCAGCAGATCGCCCCTATTATCACGCCCTCGCCGTCGTATCAGGCAATTTCGCCGCACATCTCTGGAACGAGACGGCAAAGGGCTTCGCCGCTCGATTCGCCCTGCCGCCGGAGGAGATCTTGGGGTCGTATCTTGCCGGGGTCGTTGAGCGCTTCCGCGAAAACCCGTTCGATTCGATGACCGGCCCTGTCGCCCGGCGCGACGCCGAAACCGTCGCGGCGAACCTTGCCGCCCTCGCCGGGGAGCCCCGGCTTAAGGCCCTCTATCTCTCCTTCCTCGACAGCGCCTGGCCGGACCGGCCGGGGCCCTTTGAAAAAGCCCGTTGAAGGCTTGAAAATACGCCATTTCCCGCGCTTGCCAGCCTAGGACCTTTCATCTATAGAGCGCCGCTCATTCACGAACGACAGGCGCCGCGCCTTCCGAGGTGAAAAGGGGCGATCATCGCCCTCCCCGGAACGCGGCTTATTGGCATAAGGGTCCCGTCATGGCCGAGACAGACGTTTTTTACTGCGAAGTCCGCGAGCGGACCGGAACTGGCGGCGCGCGCGCGTCGCGTCGCGAAGGCTGGGTCCCCGGCGTTCTTTACGGCGGCGACAAGGGCCCCGTGCCGATCCGCCTGAAGCAGAAAGAAGTCTTCACGGCGTTCTCCGCCGGCCGCATGCGGTCGCACCTCGCCAAGATCGACGTTCCGGGTCAGGACTATCTTCAGCCCGTCATCGCCCGTCAGGTGCAAGTCGATCCCGTCACCGACATCCCGGTTCACGTCGACATGATGCGCGTCGATGAGAACACGAGGATCGACGTCGCGATCCACGTTCGCTTCCTGAACGAAGAGCTCTCCCCCGGCATCAAGCGCGGCGGCGTTTTGAACATCGTTCGTCACGACGTTGAAGTTTATGCGCCGGCGACCGCTATTCCTGAGTATCTCGAAGCCGACTGCGACGGCCTTGATATCGGCGACGCGATCAAGATTTCTTCGATCAAGCTTCCGGCAGGCGTCACGCCAGTGATCGCCGACCGCGACTTCACCATCGCGACGATCGCGGCGCCGTCAGCGCTTCGCTCGGAGCAAGATGAGAAGGCCGCTGAAGGCGCCGCCGCTACGGCTGAAGTGCCGGCGACCGCCCAGAAAGCGCCGGACGCAGCTGCGAAGGCTGACGATAAAGGCGGCAAGAAAGCTTAAGTCCTGTCGCGGACTTCTTCTCGCCCGGCGAAGGATTGAGGAGCCATGCTTCTGCTCGTGGGCCTCGGCAATCCGGGCGAGAAATACAGGCGCCACCGGCATAATGTCGGCTTCATGGCCATCGATGCGATCGCCGAGGCGCACCGCTTCGGCCCGGCCCGCAACAAGTTTCAAGCCGAGATGCGCGAAGGCGAGATCGCCGGCGAAAAGGCGATCTTGTTGAAGCCGCAGACCTTCATGAACGATTCCGGCCAGTCGGTCGGCGCGGCGATGCGCTTTTACAAATTGCCGCCCGGCGACGTCGTCGTCTTTCACGATGAGCTCGACCTCGCCGCCGGAAAGATCAAAGCAAAGCTCGGCGGCGGCAATGCCGGTCATAACGGACTTCGCTCGATCGACGAGCATATCGGCAACGAGTTTCGCCGGGTGCGCATCGGCATCGATCATCCCGGCGACAAGGCGCGGGTGACAGGGCATGTCCTTGGCGATTTCGCCAAGTCAGATTACGACTGGCTGGAGCCGTTGCTCGCGGCGATCGCAAAATCCGCCGCACATCTCAAAGACGGCGACGCGCGATTTGCGTCGGCTGTCGCGTTGTTGCTGAAGCCGCAGAAGGAAGCAGCGCCCAAAAAGGAGCCGGCGCCCAAGGACCAGGGGGAATAGACGTGCCATATCTGATTTTAAGCTATTTGCCCGCCCTCATTTGCGGCATTCATGTCGTGCGCACCGGACAAAATATGTATTGGATCATGCTGCTAGTTATCGGCGGCCCGCTCGGAGCGCTCATTTATTTCTTCGCGATCATGCTGCCAGACCTCACCGGCGGGCGCACGGCGCGCAAGGTGACGGGCGCCGCCTCGCGCCTCATCGATCCTGAACGCGACTACAAGCAGGCGCTGAAGCGGCTCGATGATTCGCCAACGGTCGATGCGCGAATGAAAGCGGCGCACGCAGCGGCCGCAATTGGACGATGGGAAGACGCAGAGCGAATGTGGAGCGGCAGCGCGACCGGCCGCTGGGCGGAAGACCCGACGATCCTGCTTGGTCACGCCCGCGCGCTCATTGAGCTCTCAAGGTTTGAAGAAACGCTCGCACGTCTTGAACAATTGCAAAAGCTCGGCGGGCGCGAAGCAGAAAGTCCTCAGGCGGCGCTCACCTTCGCGCGGGCCTATGAGGGGCTTGGCCGCAATGAAGAGGCTGAAGAACCTTACCGCTTCGCCGCCGATCGCTTGCCGGGTCTGGAAGCTGGCGCGCGCTATGTCGCCTTCATGGCGAAAACCGGTCGTCTAAGCGACGCCGAAACCGGTCTCGCCGAACTCAACCGGCGCCTTGCAAAAATTTCGCCGGCGCTGCGCGGCGAAGCGCGGGTCTGGCGCGACCTCGCGGCGAAGGAAATCTCCGATCGCACCGGCAAACAGACTTAAAGGACACACATGGCTCTCTCTTGCGGCATTGTCGGGCTTCCAAACGTCGGCAAATCTACGCTGTTCAACGCGCTGACGCGCACGGCCGCCGCGCAGGCGGCGAATTATCCCTTCTGCACGATCGAGCCGAATGTCGGCGACGTCGCAGTGCCGGAGCCGCGCCTTGCCCAGCTCGCGAAAATCGCCGGCTCGCAACAACTCATCCCGGCGCGGATGCAATTCGTCGACATCGCCGGTCTCGTCAAAGGCGCATCGAAAGGCGAAGGCCTTGGCAACCAGTTCCTCGCCAATATCCGCGAGACCGACGCCGTCATCTACGTTTTAAGATGCTTCGACGATGACGACGTGACGCACGTCGCCGGAAAGATCGATCCTCTCGCCGATTTTGAAACGGTCGAAACGGAACTGATGCTCGCCGATCTCGACAGTCTCGAAAAGCGCCGCAACGCTCTCGAGAAGCGCGCCAAAGGCGGCGACAAGGACGCCAAAGCGACGCTGTCGCTCGCGGACCGCGCGCTGGAGCTGTTGAAAGACGGCAAGCCGGCGCGCTCGGTTGAAGTGGCGCCGGAAGAGATGAAATTCTGGAAGGGGCTGCAGCTGCTGACGCAAAAGCCGGTGCTGTTCGTCGCCAATGTCGATGAGGCCTCGGCCGGCGCCGGCAATGCTTATTCAAAGCGCGTTGAGGAGGCGGCGGTGAAGGAAGGCGCGGCGTTCGTCGCCATATCCGCGCGCATCGAATCGGAACTCGCGCCCCTCGCCGACGAAGAACAGAAAGAATTTCTCGAATCGATCGGCTTGCAGGAGCCGGGCCTTAATCGCCTTATTCGCGAGGCCTTCCGGCTCCTTGGCCTGCAGACCTACTTCACGGCGGGACCGAAAGAAGCGCGCGCCTGGACCATTCCAGTCGGCGCGACAGCGCCTCAATCGGCCGGCGTCATTCACACGGATTTCGAACGCGGGTTCATCCGCGCCGAGACGATCGCTTTTGGCGACTACCTCAAATACAACGGCGAAGTCGGCGCCAAGGAAGCCGGCCGAATGCGCCTTGAGGGCAAGGAATACGTCGTCCACGACGGCGACGTGATGAATTTCCGCTTTAACGCGTAAGCGCGCTCAGCTTTGCCGAAGCGCCCTGCCCGCGACCGCGCTGAGTTTTTCGACCAGCTTTGGATCGCGCGCTTCCAGTGGCGTGATGATCGCCGCATCCAGCGCGGTTTCGATGCCGAGAGGCGAGCGGGTTCGCGTCGGGCCGAGGCGCATCGAGATCTCGCCGAGCATCTCCCGCGCCGCTTCCGTGTTTTTGCGCATCACCTCAAGAATGTGGGCGACCTCAACCGCTCCCCCGCCTTCGCGCCAGCAATCATAGTCAGTCACCATCGCAACCGTCGCGTAGGGAAGCTCTGCTTCGCGCGCGAGTTTTGCTTCCGGCATATTGGTCATGCCGATGACGTCCGCGCCCCATGATTTGTAGAGCAGCGATTCCGCGCGCGAGGAAAACTGCGGGCCGTTGATGCAAAGATAGGTTCCCCCGCGCCGGTGCGGGATGCCGAGCGCCAACACCGATGCCTCGATCGCGTCGCCGAGCGCACGGCAGACGGGTTCCGCCATCGAGACATGCGCGACGCAGCCCTTGCCGAAAAAGCTCCCTTCCCGCCCGGAGGTCCGATCGATGAACTGATCGACGATGACGAAAACGCCGGGCGCCAGCTCCTCCCGGAACGATCCGCAGGCGGAAACCGAGATGAGGTCTGTCGCGCCGAGCTGTTTCATCGCGTCGATATTGGCGCGGTAATTCAACTCACCCGGCGGGATCACGTGCCCCTCGCCGTGGCGCGCGAGGAAGATCGCCTCAACGCCGTTGAGAATGCCGGTGGTGAGGGCGCCCGAGGGCTGGCCCCAGGGCGTGCTCACCTCGATCTTTTTAGCGTTCTCCAGCAAAGAGATCGAATAAACGCCCGACCCGCCGATGACGCCAAGGCGGCGCTTTTCCGTCATAGATCTTCCACGCCGAGCCCGAGCGCGCGGGCGATCCGCGCCAGCACCAGCTCTTCTTGCGGTTTGATCAGCTGATCGGCGATGACGGCCTGACGCGCCGCAACTTTGATTGCATTCAGCGCCGCCTTGTTCGATTTCACGGATGTTGCGGCAGCGAGGATTTCCGCCTCGGCTGCGTTCCAGTTTTCGCGAAGCGCGGCCAGGAGCCGATTATACTCCCCGGCGAGCGAGGGCGTATCGAATTGCCTGAACGCCGGATCGTTGACGACGCCGCCGAGAAAGCGCGCCTCTTCGATCGCGGCGACGCGCGCGTCGGCGAGCGCGACGAGAAGATAAGCGCCGCAAGCCGCCGTTGTTTCAGCGGATGCTTTCGGGACGAAATCGTTCATGGCGGCCTCCTGCGACGTTTGCCGGCGTCGCCCGTTTCATAGAGCCGATTGCACGCGGGCGATACAAAAAAGCCCCGGCGGCGCCGGGGCTTTTTTTAAGATCGGCTTGGAGAGCGTCTAATGCTCGATCTTCGACCAGATCGCGCGATAGGAGAAGAACAAGATCAGCGTCAAGATGAGGAGATAGCCCATGGTGACAACACCGAGGCTTTTTCTCTCTTCCATTTTCGGCTCCGACGCCCAGGTCAGGAACTGAACGACATCCTTCGCGTATTGATCGACCGTTTCCGGCACATGCTCGTCCGCGTAATCGACAACGCCGTCAGAGAGCGGCGGCGCCATCGCGAGAACGCCGCCCGGCGGCACGTCAACGCCTTCTTGCGGGTGGCCTTCCGCATCGCGATATTCCGCCTTCAGCAATTGCGACATGTCGCCGGCGAAATAGGGGTTGTAGTGCTGCGTCGGCGAGAGCTGAACGCTCGCCGGCGCGTCTTCGTAACCGGTGAGCAGGCTGTAGACGTAATCCGGACCGTCGTGGCGCGCCTTGATGACGAGCGCGAGGTTCGGCGGCAGCGCGCCGCCATTGGCCGCCCGCGCCTGTTGCTGATTGGCGAAGGGACGCGGGAATTTGTCGGAAGGAAGCCCCGGTCGCTGGAACATGTCGCCTGAATCGTCGGGGCCGTCGGTGATCTGGTATTCAGCCGCGATCGCTTTCACGACCGGATTGTCGCCCGGCTTTGAGCAATCGGTTCCCGCGGGCAAGCCTTCCGGGCATTTGTCGAGGTGGAATGGTCCGCCCTTGTCGCCAAGATTGCGGAACGACAATTGCTCGACCGCATGGCAGCTCGCGCAGATGGTCTTGTAGACCTGAAACCCGCGCTGAACGGATTCCGCATCGTAAGAGCCGAAGGGGCCGTTAAAGCTCCAGTCGATCTTTTGGTACTCTTCGGTCTTCGCCGATGAGGCCTCAGCAACGCTTGCCGCCGAGAAGACAGCCGTTGCGGCGATCTGGGCGGCGATCAGGGAACGGAGGATCGTTTTCATGGACATTTCAACTTCTCTCCGCTTATTCCGCCGCTTGCGAGATGGGCGTCGCTGTCGGCTTGTCGTGCTTCAGGACTGAATCCGCGATCGACTTCGGCAGCGGCTTGGCTTTTTCGAATACGCCGAGAAGCGGCAGGATCACCAGGAAGAACGCGAAGTAATAAGCGGTCGCGATCTGCATCCACATGACGACCGCCCCTTCCGCCGGCTGTCCGCCGAGATAACCGAGCGCGAGACACGCGACAACGAAAAGCACGAACCAGAGCTGCGCGACGGGGCGATAGCGCATCGAACGCACTTTGGATGTGTCCAGCCACGGCAGAACAAACAACACAAGGATTGCCCCGAACATCGCCAGCACGCCGCCGAGCTTCGAGGTGATCGGCCCGATGCTGACGGTGACCGATTTCAAAATTCCGTAGAACGGCAGGAAATACCATTCCGGCACGATGTGCGGCGGCGTCACCAGAGGATCGGCCGGCTTGTAATTGTCCGGGTGCCCGAGGCCGTTCGGATTGAAGAACACGAACGCCGCCAGCAGCAAGAGGAAGACCGCGATCGCAAAGCCGTCCTTCACCGTATAATACGGGTGGAACGGGATCGTATCTTTCTTGACGTCTTTGACTTCAACGCCCGTCGGGTTGTTGTTGCCCGAGGTGTGGAACGCCCAGATGTGAATGGCGACGACGCCGAAGATCGCGAAAGGCAGCAGGTAATGCAGCGAGAAGAAGCGGTTCAGCGTCGCGTTATCGACCGACGGCCCGCCGAGCAGCAAGGTCTTGATCGGTTCGCCGACGATCGGGAACGCGGTGAAGAAGTTGGTGATGACGGTCGCGCCCCAGAACGACATCTGGCCCCATGGCAGCACGTAGCCCATGAACGCCGTCGCCATCATCAGCAGGAAAATGACGACGCCGAGGATCCAGACCATCTCGCGCGGCTCCTTGTATGATCCGTAATAGAGGCCGCGGAACATATGGATGTAGACGGCGAGGAAGAACATCGACGCGCCGTTCGAATGCACATAGCGCATCAGCCAGCCGTAATTCACGTCGCGCATGATGTGCTCGACGCTGTCGAAGGCGAGGGTCTTTTCCGGCGTATAGTGCATCGCCAGCACGACGCCGGTGACGATCTGGATGACGAGGCAGACCGCGAGGATCGCGCCGAAGGTCCACCAATAATTCAAATTCTTCGGCGTCGGAAATTCCATGAAGTCGGCGGAAAAACGGACGATCGGCAACCGTTTGTCGAGCCAGCGCTCGATCGCGTTTGCGGGCTTGTAGGAAGATTGATGGCTCACCGGGCTTTTCTCCTAGCCGATGCGGATCGTTGAATCGGTCACGAACTGGTATTTCGGAACATCGAGGTTCTGCGGCGCCGGGCCTTTGCGGATGCGGCCGGAATTGTCGTAATGCGAGCCGTGGCACGGGCAGAACCAGCCGCCGAAATCGCCGCGAACTTCCCCTTGCGACGAACCGAGCGGCACGCAGCCA
>JBBTJH010000364.1:0-11275 GCA_038059555.1 Pseudomonadota bacterium
TTCGGCGTCCCGGCGGGCGCGAACATCCCGAACCAGGGGTTGGTGTTGAACTCGGGCATCCCCGCTTCGGCCAGGGTGGGACTCTCGGGCAGCAGCGGCGAGCGCTTGCTGGCGTTGACCGCGTGCGGTCGGCCGTCATTCCCGCCGCCATGACTTATATGCTTCTGGTCGTCGTTTTCGGCGTCGGCAATTTACTGCTGACAAACACGATTGAAGAGCGGTCGAACAAGATCGTCGAGATTTTGCTCTCATCGGTGACCGCCAATCAGTTGATGCTCGGAAAGCTTATCGGCATCGCGGCGGTCGGCCTCACCATGCCGACGGTCTTCATGCTGGGCGGCGTTGCGCTCGCTTTGACGGGCGGGGGCAGCGAGATGATGCAGACCCTTGTCGGCGTCCTTTTCAATTCGTGGTTTCTCGCGATCTATCTCTTTTATTTCCTGTGCGCCTACGCGATTTTTGCGATGATTTTTCTCGCGATCGGCGCCGTGTCGAACTCGCTGCAGGACGCGCAAAGCTATATGGGGCCGGTCATGCTGATCGTCTTTGCGCCGCTGCCGTTCATGGTCATGGTGTTTCAAAATCCGAACGGGCTCGTCGCCACCATTCTCACCTGGATCCCGATTTATACGCCCTATGCGGTGATGATGCGCGCGGCGGCCGATCCGCCGATCTGGGAAATCGTCGGCGCGACTTGTTTGATGCTCGCCTTTGCGATGATGCTCGCGCGGTTCATGGGACGCATCTTCCGCGCGGCGATCCTGCAATCGGCGCCGCCGAAGGCGAAGGATCTGATCCGGCTTGCGCGGTCGGGGAACTAGAGCGCGTTCCCGAAAAGTGTGCGCGGTTTTCGGAAAGAACGCGCGATAAAACAAAATACGAGACCGCGGTTTCCGAATGGCGATTCGAGAAACGCGGTCTAACGCTTTGCTTTTTCGGGATTGTAGATGAACTTGCGGTCGCAATAGCCGCATTCAGCCTCGCCGTCGTCCAGCGAATACCAGACCTTTGGATGGCCGAGCGCGCCGCCGTCGCCCGTGCAGGCGACGCGGCGTTTGTCGACATAAACGATATCCGCTTCTGACGCCGGGCGGCTTTGGTCTTTCATCATCGTTTGAGGCCCTATCCGGGTATCTGTTTCTTCAGGCTCATTTCCAGTCGGCGCCGCGCTAAGTCAAGGGTCAGCATTTCTGACGCCTGCGCCAGTTGACCCCGCGCGGCAGGGGCGTGGTATCATCGCCCCCGAAACAGGCTGGAAAATAGATGTCCGTCAAGGAAGCCGCCATCGCGGCGAAGGGTCTTCGCAAGATCTACGCGCCGACTAAAAAAGCCCCCGCCAAGGAAGCCCTGAAAGGCATCGATCTCGACATCCCGGTCGGGTCGATCTTCGGGCTTCTCGGGCCGAACGGCGCCGGGAAGTCGACGTTCATCAACATCCTCGCGGGTCTCGTCACCAAGACCGAGGGCGAGGTCAGCGTCTGGGGTTTTGATATCGACAAGAACCCGCGGCAAGCGCGCGCCTCGATCGGCGTCGTGCCGCAGGAAATCAACATGGACGTCTTCTTCACGCCGAAAGAAGCGCTCGACATTCAGGCGGGTCTTTACGGCGTCCCGAAATCCGAGCGGCGGACGATGGAAATTCTTTCAGCGCTCGGGCTTGAGGACAAGGCGAACGCTTATGTCCGCATGCTGTCCGGCGGGATGAAGCGCCGCCTTCTCGTCGCCAAGGCGATGGTGCACGCGCCGCCGATCCTCATTCTCGACGAGCCGACTGCCGGCGTCGATATCGAGCTGCGAAAGCAGCTCTGGGACCATGTGCTGACGCTGCATGCGCAAGGCGTCACCATCGTGCTGACGACGCATTATCTTGAGGAAGCCCAGGAGCTTTGCGACAAGATCGCGATCATCCATCAGGGCGAGGTCGTCGCCTGCGAGCCGACGGAAAAGCTTGTCGGGTCGCTCGATTCAAAGATGCTGCTGGTGACGCCGGCGAGCCCGCTCAGCGCCGCGCCGGACCTTCATCCTTATACGGCGGAGTTGAGAGACGGCGGCAAGATCGCCATTCCCTATCAGCCGAGCAGCTGCGAGGTTTCCTCAATCATCGAGCGCCTGCAAGAGGCGGGCGTCAGGATAAAGGACATCACGACGGTCGAGGCCGATCTTGAAGACGTGTTCCTTGCGCTGACCTATAACCGTGATCGTCAGCGCTCTGACAAAGCCCGCCAAGGGGTTCCCGCCGGCACGCCGTAAGCGGCGTGCTCGCGCAAAGCCTTGGTCACTTCGACCGGATCGCCGTCGAGAACCTCGGGCGGAATCGCCGGCCCGAATTTGATGTCGAAGCGCTTGCCGCGCTTGTTCAATAGTTCGTTGAACAGCGTGATGTCGCGTAACTCCGTATTGAGTTTCCAGAACCAGTAATAGAGCCAGGAATTTCTCGCCGTGATATGCGCCGGAACGATCGCGCACTCGTATTTCCGCGCGAAGATCGCGACCGATGTCAGCCATTCGCGTTCAATAAGGTTTTTATTTTCGTCCATATAAGCAAGGCGGCCCGAGGGAAACAGGATCACGCATCGCTCGTCCGTGAACGCTTTCTTTGCTTCGATCAAAGTTTCACGGCTGCGCTGGCGCGATCTTTTCTCGATCACCCACTCAACCGGGATGACGACTTCGGAAAGGCGCGGCGCCACCCTGACGGCGTCCCGGTTGGCGAAGAAGCAAAAATCGGCGCGCTTTTCCTTCAGCGCGTCAAACATCGCAACGCCGTCGGCGATGCCGGTCGGGTGGACGCACGCGATAATGACGCGCCCGTTTGCGGGAACATGCTCAAATCCCGATTTGCGAACGTCCAGCGACAAGATGGAGCTGACATGATCCATCGCCGCGCGCCCCGAGAGACCGGCGATCGCATCGGCCATCTTGCGCGCCGTCGGCTCTTTCAGCAGGGGGTAGAGAACAGCGCGATACAGCGGCCAGAAACGCGATTTAATCAGCGTCTTTGCGCGCTCTTCAATCAAGATGTCGACCATGTGCTTGCCGCCGGCAAGGGCTTCGACATCAGACGGGTCTCTCGCCGCCGCCTCGCTCATGGATCGTCCGCCGTCTTCCTTTAAACGCGTAAGATGACGCAATCCGGGGCGCCGAGACAATGAGGGGATTGCCTCAGATCCAACAAGCGTCGCACCCATTTGACAGGGTGCGGCGCGATTTCCGGGATGGGTCGGATTAACGGGACGGCGCGGGCGCGATATTCACGGGGGCGGTCTCTTCGGGGGAGGTCATGACGTCGACCACCGCCTGACGAAGCGCATCGAGACGGTTCTTGAACCGGCTGTCAGCGGGCAAGCAGTGGTCCGCATTCAACCCCGCAAGCGTAGCCGAGACGCCAGCGTTAAGCCCCGTCACATAGACTTTACGACCAGCTATCCTTGCGTCGCAGGAGATCGTCTCCACGGCGCGCGCGGCGGAGAGATCGATCGACGGCACCCGGCTGAAATCAAGCACGATCGCCGCCATTCCATCTTTCGCTTTCTCGCGCACATGATGACCAAGATCAGCGGCGGCGCCAAAGCTCAGCGGTCCGCCCGCGAAATCGAACAGCGCGATCTTGCCGTTCGCGCTATCCAAAAGCTGGTGCTCTTCCGGCGAGAAGGCTTCCCCACCGCCGTCGCGCAAGGCGGAGATCTGGATGTCGGCGATTTGCTTGACGAAAGCGAGCGCGGCGAGAACGACGCCCACCGCAACCGCCGTGATCAAATCGACAAAAACAGTCAGTCCAAGGACGAGCGCCATCAGTGCAAGGTCCCAGCGCGGACCCTTGTGGGCGCGGCGGATATAGCTCCAGTCGATGATATCGTATCCGACCTTGACGAGAATACCGGCGAGCACCGCATGCGGAATTTTTTCCGCGAGCGGGGCGAGCGAGATGACAACGGCGAGCAGCACGAACGCATGCGTCATGCCCGATATTCTGGTTTCGCCGCCTGACCGGATGTTGACGACGGTGCGCATCGTGGCGCCGGCGCCGGGTATAGCGCCGAAAAGGCCGGCGACCGTGTTGCCGACGCCTTGGCCGACCAGTTCGATATTCGATTTGTGCCGCGTTCCCGTCATGTTGTCGGCGACAAGGGATGTCAGGAGGCTGTCGATCGCGCCGAGCACTGCGAGAATAATCGCCGCTTCGAGAACGATTGGCAGCGTTTCACTTGTAAAGGACGGCGGAACGAAAGCGGGAAAACCGGTCGGAATATCGCCGAGGATCGGCGCGCCCGGAACCGCCAAACTGACGAGCGTGCCGACGATCAGCGCTGCGAGTGCGCCGGGCACGATCTTGCCCCAGTTTTTAGGCCAGAGAAAAACTGTCGCCAATGCGATCGCACCGACGAGCAGGGCCGGCAATAGCGGGTTAGCAATCGACCCTGGAATAGCGGCGAGCGCCGGGATTGTTCCGCCGCCGTCAGGCTCATGCCCGAACAGGCGCGAGATCTGCAATGCGATGATGATGACGCCAATGCCGCTCATGAACCCGGAAACAACCGGGTACGGAACAAGACGGATATAATCTCCGAGCCGGAAGACGCCCATCAGGATTTGTAACAGACCGGCGAGAAAGACGGCGGCGAAGACGAGCTTCGGGTCGCCTGAAAGCGACGCGAAAACGCCGGCGAACACAACGACCATTGGGCCGGTTGGACCGGAGATCTGCGCGCCGGTGCCGCCGAACAGCGCCGCAAAAAAACCGACAAAAATTGCGCCCCACAGGCCGGCGATAGGGCCCGCGCCCGACGCCTCTCCGAATGCGAGCGCCAGGGGCAACGCGACAACTCCGGCGGTGATCCCGCCAAGGAGATCGCCTCTTAAATTGCCGAACGTGAACCAGTCTTTCGCAAGACCCATTGCTGCGGGCCGCGCTTTTGATGCGGTCATGATGAAGTCTCCGAATTTTCAGCGGTGGTCAGGAGTGTCGGTGATGCGCGTGAATGATTGCGCCGACACTTTCCTGATAATGCGCGGCGACGGGGATAAAGTCGTTCGCCTTATCGTCATGGGCGAGGACTTCGCCTGTCCTGATGTCGTAGACCCATCCGTGAATTTGCGTTTCGCCTGACGAAAGGCGCGCCGCGACATAAGGGTGCGTTTTAAGGTGCGCAATCTGCAGCAGGACATTCTCCTTGATGATGAGGTCCAGGCGGTCCTTGTCGTCGAGGCCGGCGCCCTTATGTTTTGAAATAAGAACGGCGGCGCGCGCATAAGATAGCCATTCGCGAACATGCGGAAAATCGTCGAGGCCTTCGGGGTTCATCGCGCCCTTCATGGCGCCGCATTCGGAATGGCCGCAGACGATGATGTGCGGAACCTTTAATGCGCCAACCGCAAACTCTATTGACGCCGTCATCGCACCAGTATGATTCGTATGCGGAGGGATAATATTGCCGGCGTTGCGGCAGATGAACAGCTCCCCCGGATCGGTTTGCGTCAGGAGGTTCGGATCAATGCGGCTGTCTGAACAAGTGATGAAAAGCGCTTCGGGCGACTGGCCTTCGGCGAGCTTTTCAAAAAGGTCGCGACGCTCCTCATAGGCTTCCTGTTGAAACCTGACGACGCCGGCGGCGATCTTGTTCATGCTTGTTCTCCCTCGTGATGATATCAGTTGGCCGTCTTCGGGTCATCGTCGCGCCAAAGCTTTTTGGCGACGGCGATCATTTGTTGCGCTGCAATATCGCTGGCGACGCGGCGCTCGATGAATGGCACGCCGTCAAGGATCCATTCAGCCAGATCCCGCTCGGCGAGGCTGTAATGATGGTGGCGACCGTTTCGCCGCTCTTCGACCAGCCGGTGCGCCTTCAAGAGCGCGAGGTGCTGGGAAATCCGGGTCGGTGTGACCCCGAGGTTTACGGAGAGCGCCGACACGTCGAGCGCACCCAGTTTCAGCTCTTCAATGATCCGGATCCGGTCTGGATGCGCGATCGCTTTCAGCATCACTGACAACTCACGAGCCAGAAGATTGCGGCTAGGCATCAACTTCACCTTCAGTCATAAATAAGCGCACCTTCATATCTTCGAATTCATGCATATATAAGCGCGCCACGTGCCGGTTCAAGGCGCCAGAAAATTTTTTCACATTTAATTCCGCTTCCGAGATAATCTCTGTTCAGTCTATAGCTTAAGGCTGAAGAGAGGTCACAAGGCTTCTTTCTGCTTCCGCGCGAGATCGGTGCAGCCGGCGCGCGCCATCGCTAACAGCGCGAGGAATTGCTCATCGGAGAAGGGCGCGCCTTCGGCGGTTCCCTGCACTTCGACGAGGCCGCCCTTGCCGGTGATGACGAAATTGGCGTCGGTGCCGGCGGTTGAATCTTCTGCGTAATCGAGATCGAGAGCCGGCCCGCCATTGACGATGCCGCACGAAATCGCCGCCACCGTGTCGGTCAGCGGGTTGGTCTTGATGATCCCGTTTGAGGCCGCCCACCGGCAGCATTGTTCGAGCGCGACCCAGGCGCCGGTGATCGACGCGGTTCTGGTGCCGCCATCCGCCTGAATGACGTCGCAGTCGATCAATATCTGGCGCTCGCCGAGCGCTTTCAGATCGACAATCGAGCGCAGCGCCCGGCCGATGAGGCGCTGGATCTCCTGCGTCCGGCCGGACTGCCCGCCTTTCGCCTCGCGCTTCATGCGCTCATTGGTCGAGCGCGGCAGCATGCCGTATTCCGCCGTGACCCAGCCGCGCCCCTGCCCGCGCAGCCAAGGCGGGGTCATCTCGTCCCAAGTCGCGGTCACAAGAACGTGGGTGTCACCAAACTTGACGAGACACGAGCCTTCGGCATGTTTTGAAACGCCAGCCTCAAGGCTGACGGCGCGCATCTCGTTGAAACTGCGGCCTGAAGGGCGCATGGCGGTCTCCTTGGAGCTCGCGGCAGGGGTAACCGCCCCTCGCCCGCATGTCGAGGCTTGAAACGGGCTGCTTGCGCCTTGCTTTCCCCCCCTTCCTCGTTAACCATTGGCCGTCGATTTGGGGTGGACGATCCATGACGCCGGTGCGGGCGCTCCTCGCCAGTCTTTTTGCAGCGATCCTTCTCGGGGCCGGGGCTTTTATTGCGGCCAGCCTCGCCGATGGACGCCCGCACGATCTCCTGCCGCTTCTTTCGCTTGGACGGGCGCCCTTTTCCTTGTGGTGTTTTCTGGCGGCCTGGGGCGCTGTCCTTTTCGGCGCGCTTGGAATTCTCGCCGCCTTTCTCGCGTTCATCGCGCCTGAGGAAGACGCCGACCCGCATTTTCGCCGCCGGGGTTTTCCGAAAGGCGCGCCGATCCTTCTGATCGCGATTGCGCTCGGCCTTCTCTGGTTCGCGCTGCGTTGCGCGGGGGAGACCTCCGCGCCGCCGATCGCCGTGCCGGTCATGCCCGCCCCTGCAGCGCCTGTTGACTCAGAGCTTCTCGGCGAGGCGCCGGAAATTCCTGAGCCTGCATCAGCGCCAACACCGGTCGCCGACGCTGCCGCCTATCAATGGCCCTTCAAAGTGCCGTTGGTGCGAGGCGACAGCGCCGCAGATCTCGCCGGCGAACGCCTGTTCCCGGACGAGACTGAAAATCGCCGGCTGTTTTGCGGGAAAGCCTGGATCGCGGTGACGGGGTCTTCCTCCGAGGAGGGGCCCGCCGACCGCAACTGGACGCGCGCACGGATGCGGGCGTCGGCCGCGCAGCGCGCCGTAAATTCATGGCTTGCGGAGCATCCTGATTGCGGGCGACCCATCGTTATCGGCGTCAATCTTGGCCAGCATTCGCCAATTGCCGGAGATGGCGACGACGGCGCGGCGAGCGCCTATCAGCGGCAGGTTCTCGTCGTCTCCCGCGCCCGCTTCAGCGCAGAGGAAACCCTCTCTGCGGCGGCGGCGCAAGCTGAGCTTCGCGCCTTTCTTGACGATCCGGCGAGCCGCGCGGCGCTCTATGGCGGACGGACTTTTGCCGCCGACCCTCAAATCCTCTCGCCTCTGCCTTAGAGCCCGCTTGCGTTTGGCGAACAGCGGCGAATGCGCCTATTTATAGCGGCATGAGCGTTCTCAACGACATTGATGCGCGGGCGCGGGAGATTTTCCGCCAGATTGTCGAAGCTTATCTGGAGAGCGGCGAGCCGGTCGGCTCGCGCACGCTGAGCCACGATCGCCGCCTGGCAGTTTCCGCCGCGACGATCCGCAATGTGATGGCGGATCTGACCGATCTTGGACTTCTCCACGCGCCGCATATTTCTGCAGGACGCCTGCCGACGGAACTGGGCCTGCGCCTCTTTGTCGACAGCCTTCTCCAGCTTGGCGATATTTCCGAGGCTGAGCGCCGCGCGCTCGACGTTGCAGGCGAGGAGCAAGGCGCTGGCAGCGTTCTTGAACAGGCGGCGGCGAAACTCTCCGGCCTCACGCGCACGGCAAGTCTCGTTGTTGCGCCAAAAGCGGAAGCCCCGCTACGTCATATCGAATTCGTCGCGACGTGCCCCGGACAAGCGCTCGCCGTTCTCGTCTTCGAGGACGGCAGGATCGAGAACCGCGTCATGAAAACGCCGCCCGGCCTTCCGCCGTCCGGCCTTATCGCCGCCGGCAATTATCTCTCCGCAAGGCTCCGTGGACGGACGATCGGCGAGACCCGCGAAACAATCCTGAGGGAAATCGAGAGCAACAAGGCGGCGCTCGACGAATTGACAGCGCGCCTTGTCAGCGAGGGCGTTGCTGAAATTTCAAACGCCGAGCGGACGTCGCTGATCATCCGGGGGCGCGGTCATTTGCTCGAAGAAGCGGCCGCGCAAGATCTTGAGCGCGTGCGCATGCTGTTCGACGATCTTGAGCGCAAACGCGATGTTATCGATGTTTTGAATTCGGCGAAGGAAGCCGAAGGCGTCAAGATTTTCATCGGCTCGGAAAACCGCCTGTTCTCGCTTTCCGGCTCATCGGTCGTCGCGGCGCCCTATCGCGACGCACAGGCCAATATTGTCGGCGTGCTTGGGGTCATCGGCCCGACGCGCCTTAACTACGCCCGCATCATCCCGATCGTCGAATATGCTGCGGAAGTCGTGTCGCGGCGGATTAAATAGGGGTTCCTGGGGCGGTTGAAATGACCGGCTGCGGCGTCTACATGGCGGGCGACCCATCACTCAATCGCCGGACCAGACATGAGCAGCGACACCTATCCGCCCAATGACGACCAGGGAGACCTTTCGCCGGAGACGGACGAGGAGCTAGGCGCAGGACTTGCCCGCATCGCGGAGCTCGAAGCCGCCAATGGGGAACTGAACGATCGCATCCTTCGCCTTGCCGCCGAGCTTGAAAACACGCGCCGGCGCGCCGACCGCGAAAAGGCGGACGCGAGCCGCTATGCGATAGCGTCTTTCGCGCGCGAATTGCTCTCCGTCGCCGACACCTTTGAACGCGCGCTGGATATTGCGCCCGCCGAGGGCGTAGCGGTCAACGCAGAAGCGGTCTCCGGTTTCGTCACCGGCGTCAAAATGACCGAGCGAACGCTCGCCAGCGCTCTCGAGCGTCACGGGGTCAAGAAGATCGATCCCGTGGGCGAGAAATTCGATCCCAACCTTCATCAGGCGGTGGCGCAGGCGCCGGCGCCCGGCGTTCCCGCCGGCTTTGTCGCGATGACCGCGCAGCCGGGCTTTGTCATCGGCGACCGCGTCTTGCGCGCCGCGATGGTGATCGTTTCGACCGGCGGCGATGCCCCTCCCCCCGCGAGCGGCGCTCACATCGACACCAGCGCCTGACGCCATCGCGCGGCGATCCGTCCGTACGGGATCGTTCCGGGACTTTGTGGATTCCCCAATCGCGCGAAAAAACGCGTTTGAAAATACATCCTATTGGGGCGACGGAATCGGCGCGCTCGTCCGTTTAACATAAGTGTGAGGGCGGTTCGCCGCTCTCGGCTCTTTGACAAGTGAGGTTTCGCGTCGGTCCGGCCTTCGATGCTGGCCGCTGCGAGGAAAAAAAGCGCCGCGGCGGGCGACATCGCCCGATCGCGAATGGGACGGCGCGGCCTTAAAAATTAGGCGCCCCAATCTGAAGGGAGAAAGGCGCCTTTTGCGGCCGTCCCCCGCGAGGAGAGCCAAAAAACGGGGCGCACGCGCCGCGAAAAGGCGCCCTTTTTTCGAGCAACTGTGCATGGATTGGCGGAACCGCGTCCGATGACGGCGCCCGCCCCTTGTCAAAGCCGGGCGCGAAGCGCGGCGATACGCGCGCCGTCTTTTTCGCGGCCCATCGCTTCCAGCAAAGCGATCTGCTCGGCGGTCGAAGGCGTGAAAACGCCGCCGCAGCGAAGCCTCGTCATCGGTTCAACCCTGCGCCATCGCCCGCGCACGCGCATTTCAAATCCGCCGAACGCCTCGACCGCCAGCGGCAGATGCTGGAAGCGCGCAAAGACCGCCGACCGGAACTGGTCGCTGGGGTCAGGCGGCGCCTTCGGCGCCCCAGCCCAGCGCGCCAGCAGAGCCGTTGCATCGCGTTCGCTTAAGAGGAGATCGACGTCGCGCACCTCGGCAATGTCCGCGCCCGCAAGCGCGGCCGCGGCGCTGCCGATGATCCACCATTCATCGGTGAACGCAGGCGCAGCGGCGGCGATCAGCCCCAGCGTTTCGGCAAGGCGCGGGCGCCAGCGCGAAGGATTGGAGCCCGCCGTCACAGCGCTCCTCCGAGCTTTAGTCCCGGGCGTTCATTGTCCCAGACAATCGACATGATTTTCCATGCATCGTTCTCGCGGATCAGATTGTAGAAATTGACGCCGCGCCCCTCACGCGCCGCAGCGCCCGTTCCGTAAACGGATCGATAAAGGCTGCGCACCCGCGCGATATTGCCGAAGACCTCGCATTGATGGTCGATTTCTTCTTCAAGAAACGAAATACCTGCAAGCTTGCGGTCGACATCGGCATGATGATCGTCAACGCTCATCACTGTCGCGAAGGGCGCGCCGTTCTCATCGACACCCGTCCGGACCATCGTCGCGCGCGCGTGGTAGTGATGTTTGACCCTATCATAGGGGCGCGGGCCGGGAGGGCCGGAGAGCATTGCGTAATCTTCGTTGATCATGGCGCGGATGAGGCGCTTGTCGTCAGCTTCGCTCATTTGCCGAACTCCTCAAGAATGAACGCGCTGCGCGCCGCTGCTTGCCGGGCAAAACGCAGCGTGATCGCTTTGCGCCGCGCGGCCGCCATCGCGCGCTCTATCGAGGGGCGGACAATTGCGCCGCCAAAAGCGTCGGCGACGATCAGCCCCTCGGCCAAGGGAAGGAGCGCGCGCGGAAA
>JBBTJH010000365.1:0-7152 GCA_038059555.1 Pseudomonadota bacterium
GTTCTTCGCCTCTCCCTTGGGAGAGGCCAGCATCGCGCAGCGATGCGGGTGAGGGTTCTATCTTGCTATTAAGCGGCGCCGTCGCTTCCGCTCACGGCGTCACAATATTGAAATCAGGCGGCGGCGTTTCGAAGAGTGTGCGAAATGTCTCCCAGGGGCCAGCGTCGCCGTCGATCTTCGGGTCGACTTTCATCCCCGCCATCATCACGCCGAGGAACGCCGCGCGCGGCATCGTAATCGTCGCGGCGGGGTCTGCATGGGCGACGCCTTCTTCGTGAATGAGAACGCCGTTGCGAATTGAGACCGCGATATTTTCTTTTCGCTCCGGGAAAACGAAATTGATCTGCAACTCTTTCGCCGGCGCCTTTTCGGCGATGAGCCGCACCGCCAGAAGATCGAAGATCATGGGGGTTGGCGTCGCCATGACGAAATCGACGCTTTGTGAAATAGCAATTCCCGCATCGGCGCCTTCGCGCAATTCCTTCGCCGCCGAAAGATACATGTTGCGCCAGAGCGAGCTTTCCGCCTGATAGGCCATCTGCTCGTGCGCGTCGGCAAGCAGGGCTTTCGCCTCCGTGTCCTCAGGGTCGGCGAAAACCGCGAGGTCGAGCAATTCCGCCGCCCAGCGATAATCTCCTGCGTCATAGGCGCGACGGGCCGCTTTCCTTACTTTTTTTGCGCCGCCCATCGCCGCAATGAAGCGCGGCGCGGTCACTTCCTCCGGATACGCATTAAGATGCGCCGGGTTGCCGTCATACCATCCCATATAGCGCTGATAGACCGCGCGCGAATTGTGGCGCATGGTTCCGTAATAACCGCGATTGAACCATCGGTCATAAAGCGTTTCAGACAGCTCGATCCGTTCGGCGATTTCCTCGCCGGTAAGACCTTTGTTCATAAGGCGCACCGACTGGTCATGCAGATATTTGTAGGCGTCGCGATGGCTGGCGATGAAGTCGTCGATCCGGGAGGCGCCAAAGCGCGGCCAGGCGTGGGAGGTGAACATCACCTCTGATTTGCCGCCATAAAGGCGAAGCGCCTCGGTCATGTAGTCCGCCCATGCTTTCGCGTCGCGCACGAGAGCGCCGCGCGGCGTCAGCACATTGTGCATCGTCGCGTTCGCATTTTCGGCGAGGCAGAGCGCGCCGAATTCCGGCAGGAAGAAATTCATCTCGGCCGGCGCTTCCGTTCCCGGCGTCATCTGGAATTCAAACCGGACGCCGTCGATAATCCGCCAGCCGCCGGTGGTTTTGATTGTGTCGGTCGGTGCGATAAGCGACCTTGTTCCAGAAGAGACCGCGACGCCGATGCCGGAGCCGAGCGATCCGGTCTCACCGGGGACAAGCCGCGCGCCGAACTGATAGGACGCACGCCGGCCCATGGCGGGGCCTGCAATGATGTTCTCGCTGATCGAATGTTCGAGGAAGCCTTCCGGCGCGATGATGCGGACGCGTCCCTTGGCGACATCCTCAGCGCTGACGACGCCTTTAACGCCGGCGAAGTGATCGGCGTGGCTGTGCGTATATATCACCGCGACGACCGGCTTATTCCCGAGATGGGCGCGCGCAAGCTCGAGCGCGGCGCGCGCGGTTTCAACGCTGGTCAGCGGATCGACGACGATGAACCCGGTTTTGCCGATAATGATCGACATATTGGCGAGATCGTATCCGCGCACCTGATAGATGCGATCATGCGCCTTGAAGAGACCCGCTTTGGCGAGAAGTCCTGTGTGCCGCCACAGGCTTGGATTGACGCTCTCTGGCGCGTTCCCCTTGACGAAATCGTAAGCGCGAAAATCCCAGACGACGTTGCCGTTCTGGTCCTTGATGTCGTCATCGGACGGCCCAGCGATCAACCCGCGCGAGGCAAAGTCCTCGTCTTCGGCGTCCCTGGGCAACGACGCCGCGACGGCGGCATTGCCTGATCTTGTCGCTTCGCTCGCCTCAGACGCCTGCGCAAGGGCGCCCGTTGCGGTCATAGCCGCAACCGATGCGGCCGCGATAATCCGGATCATGACGGGCTCCAGTTGTTCATTTCTAAGTCGGCATCCTGCACGACCCGCCGTCCTCGCGCATGAGGCGCGCACAGGGAACCGGGAAAGGGGCCCTAAAGAGCGCTCCGCCTACTGATCCCAACCCGGATTTTCGCGCTTCAGTTTGCGCATCAGCCCCGGCCAGGCGAGGTTGTCGCCCATGCCTTCGGCGAAGGCGGGCGCTCCTTGTTGGAGGACTTTGGCGCTCATCGCCGGCGGCTCTTCGCGCGGCGCCTTCACGTCGCTTTGCGCGAGGATCTGCGCCTTGCACGCCTGTTCGAGGAAATACATGCGCAAGAACGCCGTTGCGCAATTGGCGCCGACGGTCAGCGTTCCGTGGTTTCTTAAAATCAACAATCCATGATTGCCCATGTCGCGCACGAGACGCGCGCGTTCATCGAGATCGGTCGCGATGCCTTCATAGTCATGATAGGCGATGTCGTCGTGCACGATCATGGCGAATTGCGAATAACGGCGCAGACCGTCTTGCTGCGCCGAGACTGCGACGCCGTGCGGCGTATGCGTGTGCAACACGCAATGCGCATCGGCGCGCGACATGTGCAGCGCCGAGTGAATGGTGAAGCCCGCGGGGTTGGTGAAGTACGGCGTTTGCTGAACCGAATTTCCCTGCATATCGACCTTGATCAGCGAGGACGCGGTGATCTCGTCGAAGAAGAGGCCGTACGGGTTGAGGAGGAAGCGCGCCTCGCCGTCTTCCGCCGGCAGGCGCACGGAAATATGAGTGAAGATCATGTCGTCCCAGCCATAGAGCGCGACCAGCCGGTACGTCGCGGCGAGCTCGCACCTCAGCCGCCATTCCTCGGCCGAGACAGCGCCTTTCAGCGAGGGAAGCGTCGCGGGGTCGGGCAGATTGAAGCCCGGCTCGACGCCGAGCGTATCCGCCATTTTCACAGGTGCGTTCATGGATCGTCCCTCCTCGCCGCTTTCGCCCTTAGTCTAGCAGCCAGAGGCTTCGTGGCGAGGAGAAAGCGCAGCGCGCTTCCCCTTCCCCGCCGATGCGCCCTATCATGGCGCCGAACAACGGAGCGTCCCTTGGCCGACCAGCGCCTTTGCATTCTGTCGAGCGCCAAGCCCCAGGCGGTCGAAACGGCCGCCCGGCTGCGCGTCAAATTCGGCGATCACGGTCCCGCCAATTGCGACGTCATTGTCGCGGTCGGCGGCGACGGCTTCATGCTGGAAACGCTGCGCGCCTATATGAAGGCCGGTAAGCCGGTTTACGGCGTTAATTGCGGCACTGTCGGTTTTTTGATGAACCCGGCCGATCTTGAAAACCTGCCGCAGCGGATAGCCGAGGCGGAAAACGCCGTCATCCACCCCTTGTCGATGAAGGCGACGGACGCGGCCGGCCAGACGCATTTTGCTCTCGCGATCAATGAAATATCCCTGTTCCGGCAGACGCGGCAAAGCGCGCGCATCCGCATCTTTGTCAACGGCACGGCGCGCATGGACTCGCTCACCTGCGACGGGGTCTTGTTATCGACGCCTGCCGGCTCGACCGCCTATAACCTATCGGCGCATGGGCCGATCCTGCCCATCAGCGCCGATCTTCTGGCGCTGACCCCCATCAGCGCCTTCCGGCCCCGGCGGTGGCGGGGCGCGCTCCTCCCCCATGACGCGGTCGTCCGGTTTGAGGCGCTGGAGCCCGGCCAGCGCCCGGTATCGGCCGTCGCCGACAACCAGGAGGTCCGGAACGCGGTCCTCGTCGAGGCCCGGGAGAACCGCGAGATTTCAATGACTGTCCTCTTTGACCGCGGCCAGTCGCTCGACGAGCGGATTTTGCGGGAACAGTTCGATTACTGACCCCGCTGTAAATCGCCTGAAAATTAACCATTTACGCCCTTGCCTGAATCGAGCCACGGTCCACTTTGATGGACGCCCGGCAGCTCGCGAGGCCCCCTCTTCAGCTTGCTTTAACCCCGCTGGATGAAGGTGCCTTGGCGGCGAACGATCAAGATCCGGCGGAGGGATAAAGGATGGGCGCGCAAGCGGTTCGGCTGTCGAATGGCGACATCGACAATGCGTTGAAAGACAGGGACTTCGAAGTCCTTTTTCAGCCCATTTTCGATCTCGGCAACGGCGCCCTCGCGCGCGTCGAGACTTTCATCCGCTGGCGCCATTCGAGCCTTGGCGTTTTGCCGCCGGGCGCGTTTATCTCGTTCTTCGAAACGCAAGGCCGGATGAGCGAGTTGACGCGCTACGTTCTCGCCGAAGCGCTCGGCGCTTATCAGGCGTGGCGCGGACCGCATGCGCCGGGCTTTTCGATCAACCTCGCGATGAGCGATCTTTCCGACGAATCCTTCCCGTCGCATTTCACCCGGCTGTTGCGCGAGAGCGGCTTCCCGCCCGAGCTTGTGACGCTTGAATGTCCGATGCCGGCGGTCGACGCCGATCTCGCGACAACGACCCGCCAGTTGCAGCGCCTCGCCGAGACCGGCGCGCGCCTCGCGATCGAAGTGCGCGGAAGAGCCAATGATTTTTTAAAGACCGTTCAGCCCTTCCCGTTTGCCGAGATCAAGACCGGAGGCGCGGCGATCTTGCGCTTTGCGCGCACCGTGCGCGGCCCGGGGTTGAGCGCCATCTCAGAGCTTTTGGAGCTTGCGGCCGAACAGAACGCCGCGATCACCGCCGTCGGCGTTGAAGATCAGGCGTCGCTGTCGGCGCTGCGCGGACTTGGCTTTGCGGCAGCGCAGGGAAACCATCTCGCCAAGGTCGGCGCGCTCGGACAGTTCATGCCCTCGCATGTCAACGATGTGCGCGCGCTGCTGGGCCTTGATCCTTTATCGAGCGAGGATCTCAACGCGCTCTTTCGCACCGGCGGACCGCGCCTTGCGGCCGTGCCGCTGGAGACAGCGCAGGCGGCTGTTGCAGATATCGAAGACGAAGCGCTGCTCGAGGAAGTCGCCGAAGCGGCGGCCGCGCCGGAAGCGGCCCAGACGGGCGACGATCTCGTTCAACGCCTTGCCGCCCGCATCGCGCGCGGCGAAGATCACCAGCAAGGGGCTTCCGACGACGAGCGCCGCGCCGCTGCAAAAAAGGCCGCGATCGCGCGCGCCAAGCGCAAGAGCGAGCTTCGCGACCGGCAAGAGACGCGCAATGCGCTGAAAGAGAGAGCCGAAGCGCGCGCGGAAGCGCCAGCGCCGCGCGACATGCAAGAGCGCCTTAGCCGCGAATTCGGCGAGCGCCTTGCCGATAATCCGCCGCCGGACGAGTTCGAGATCGACGCAGCGCCAGACGCCGGCGAGCCATCCGAAGCCACCACCGCCGCCGCTGAAGAAGCAGCGCCGGCAGCAATCAAATCGCCAGCGATCAAAGCCTTCGACGTTCGGATGGCGGTCAACGGCGTCAGCGCCCATTTCAAGCCGACGATCCGCATTTCATCGCCCGAAGGGGTTCCGCCCGAAGAACTTCACGGCGATCACGGGGCTAAAGCCGCGCCGCGCCGCGCGGCCGCCCCTGCTCCGATTATCGCTCCGGAAGAAGAAGTCGAAGACGCGATCCCCGAACCGATGGCGAGCGCCGCCTGGCTTGAAGAAACGGTCGAAGTGACGGCCGAAGACGCCGGCCCCGAGCCGAAGAAGTCCTTCCTGACACGGACGGTTATTCCATTCTCAGCGCTGAAGATCACGCATTTCTGGCCGCGATCAATCCGTAAGCGGATGAAGCGCGGCGAGAAAGCGCAGGCGGCGGAATAAACCCCTCACCCGCTCGCGCTGCGCGCTCGCTGGCCTCTCCCAAGGGAGAGGCGAAGAAAGAACCATTCGACGGTCCCCGCCTCTCCCTCCCGCGCGCGAAGGCGCGCAAAGAATTGGGGAGAGGCCAGCATCGCGAAGCGATGCGGGTGAGGGATCCCTCACCCAAACGCCTGATGCCCCGTCATCGCACGCCCTAAAATCAGCGCGTGGATGTCGTGCGTTCCCTCATAGGTGTTGACGGTTTCGAGATTAACCGCGTGGCGCAGCACGTGGTATTCATCCGAAATTCCGTTGCCGCCGTGGATGTCTCTTGCAACGCGCGCGATGTCGAGCGCTTTGCCGCAATTGTTCCGCTTCATCAGCGAAATCGCTTCCGGCGAATAAGCGCCCGCATCGAGCATGCGCCCGAGCGCCAGCGCGCCTTGCAGGCCGAGCGCGATTTCCGTTTGCATGTCGGCTAGTTTTTTCTGGACGAGCTGCATCGCCGCGAGCGGCTTGCCGAACAAGACGCGGTCCATCGCGTAATCGCGCGACGCCATCCAGCAAAATTCAGCGGCGCCCATGACGCCCCACGAGATGCCGTAACGCGCCTTGTTGAGGCAGGAGAACGGCCCCCTCAACCCTTTGACGTTCGGCAGGAGATTTTCTTTCGGAACCAGCACTTCGTCGAGCGCGATCTCGCCGGTGATCGAGGCGCGCAACGAAAGTTTCCCTTCGATCTTCGGCGTCTTGAACCCGTCCATGCCGCGCTCGACGATGAAGCCCCTGATCTCGCCGTCGAGCTTCGCCCAGACGATTGCGAGATCGGCGATCGGCGAATTGGTGATCCACATCTTCGAGCCGTTGAGGCGATAGCCGCCCTGAACCGCCTCGGCGCGCGTCCGCATCGAGCCGGGGTCGGAGCCGCCATCGGGCTCAGTCAGACCGAAGCAGCCGACAAGTTCGCCGGTCGCAAGTTTCGGCAGGAATTTCTTCTTCTGCTCCTCCGACCCGAACGCCTCGATCGGATACATGACGAGCGAGGATTGCACCGACATCGCCGAGCGATAGCCGCTGTCGACGCGTTCAACTTCGCGCGCAATCAATCCGTAGGCGACGTGAGAGGCGCCGCCGCCGCCATATTCCTCCGCGACCGTCGCGCCGAGCAAGCCTTGCGCGCCCATCTCCGTCATGATCGAGCGGTCGAAGTTTTCCTTGCGGTTGGCTTCAATGACGCGCGGCATCAGCTTGTCGTCGCAATAGCCGCGCGCGGCGTCGCGGATCATCCGCTCCTCATCCGTGAGCTGCGTTTCGAGGGAGAGCGGATCTTCCCATTTGAAAGTATTTTTCGCGTCGGCCATCGCGATCCTCATTTTTCGCTATCCGCGCCGCACGGCGCAGAATTTTCATCAGTCGCGGCATGCTCTA
>JBBTJH010000366.1:0-7255 GCA_038059555.1 Pseudomonadota bacterium
CGCCCCCTCAGTCACGCTGCGCGTGACAGCTCCCCCGCAAGAAGCGGGGGAGCAGAAGGGAAAAGGCGCGGCGTGAAAGATAGTTCCTACATCTGCCATCCAGCTACTCTCCCACCCCGCGCCGCATCTCCAGCATATAGGGTGCAAAGCCCGCTTTCACATATGCTCTGACCGCTGAAGCGTTGTCCGGGTAGACTTCAAGGCGGATTTCGGAAAGGCCGGCCGCCTTGGCCCAATCGGTCAGCCTACTGATTATTGCGTCGCTGACGCCTTTCCCGCGATAAGCGGGGTCGACGAACATGAGGCCGATATAGGCGTGGAACGACGGGTCGGTGTAGACGGGCGAGGCTTTCTTTCGGGCTAAGCCGCAGCCGATCGGCTCGCCGGCCGCCTCCGCGATCGCCACGAAAGCGTCCGTTGAGGCGATCAGCGCCCCGATGTCGTAATAGTGAACCTCGCCCTTTTTGATGGTCGGGTCGAACGGGCGTTCGGCGGCGATGATCCCCTGCTCGAAGCGGCGTAAAGTTACAAGATCGCCAGGACCCGCGCGCCTTACGGTGACGCCCGCGTCAGACATGCGCGTCGAGCCAGCGGGTCATGAGGGCGATGATTTCTTCCTTGCCAGGTTCGTTGAAAATCTCGTGATAGAACCCGTCAAAAATCCGCAGCGTCTTGTCGCGGGATGTGGCGCGCTCATGAAGGATTTTCGATCCCTCCGGCGAGGCGAGCCCGTCGGCGCCGCCATGCATCAGCAACAGCGGCAAGGTGAGTTTCGGCGCGCTCGCCGCTGCTTCTGTCATCGCATCCAGCATTTCGGCCGCGAACCGCGCGCCGATCTTGCCTTTGTAGACAAGCGGGTCCGCTATGTAATCGGCGACAACTTTCGGGTCGCGGCTGATGAGCAAGGCGTCAAGCGGGAGGATACCCGCCTTCGGCGCGAGTTTAGAGAGGATGCGCCCGATGAAAACCGCGGCCGCAGACGGCGTCTCGGCCGCGACGAGCGATGGGCCGGAGAGCACGGCGCCGGCGAATTCGTCCTGACGGTTCACAAGATAAGTCGCCGCGATGAGCCCGCCCATCGAATGGCCGATAAGGAAACGCTTTTGATCCGGATACGTGGTTTTCACTTCGGCCAGCAGCGCGTCGAGGCCGTCGAGAAAGACGGAGAACGACGGGATAAAGCTGCGCGCGCCCTCGGATTTTCCGTGCCCCCAATGATCGAGCGCAACGACGGCGTAGCCCGCTTTGTTCAGCGCAGCGGCGACATGCTCATAGCGCCCGAGATGTTCGGCATAACCATGCGCGATGAGCGCGACGGCTTTTGGGTTCGCAACAGACCAGTATTTGTAATGCAGCGACGCGCCGGCTTCGACGCCGGACTTGATGACCAGTTTTCCCTCAATCGCCATCGCCATCACACTGCCATCGCTGCCGCTTTGCCGGTTTGCCGCACTTCGGGGCGGTCGCTCGTTTCTTCAAAGAGTTCGGCGAGCTTGTCGACCATGGCGCCGGCGAGTTGCTCGACATCGACGATCGTCACCGCGCGCTTGTAATAGCGCGTCACGTCATGGCCGATGCCGATTGCAATGAGCTCAACCGGCGATCGCTGTTCGACATGGCCGATCACCTCGCGCAGGTGCCGTTCAAGATAGGCGCCGCCATTCGACGATGACGTCGTGTCGTCGACCGGCGCGCCGTCGGAGATGACCATCAGGATGCGCCGCGATTCGGGACGCCCGACGAGCCGCGAATGCGCCCACAGCAACGCCTCGCCGTCGATGTTTTCCTTTAAAAGGCCCTCTTTCATCATCAAGCCGAGCGAGGAGCGCGCGCGCCGCCACGGCGTGTCGGCCGCCTTGTAGACGATATGGCGCAGATCGTTGAGGCGGCCGGGATTGGCGGGGCGCCCGTCGGCGACCCATTTTTCCCGCGCTTGCCCGCCTTTCCATGCGCGCGTCGTGAAGCCGAGGATTTCGACTTTGACGCTGCAACGCTCAAGCGTGCGCGCCAGAATGTCGGCGCAGATCGCGGCGATCGAGATCGGGCGCCCGCGCATCGAGCCGGAATTGTCGATCAGAAGCGTCACCACCGTATCGCGGAATTCAAGCTCGCGCTCGCGCTTGAACGACAAGGGCTGCATCGGATCGACGACGACACGGGCAAGGCGCGCCGCATCGAGAACGCCCTCGTCGAGATCGAAAATCCAGCTGCGGTTTTGCTGCGCCATCAGACGGCGCTGCAATTTGTTGGCGAGGCGCGAGACGACGGAGTGCAGGTTTTCAAGCTGCCGGTCGAGCGTGCGGCGCAGGCGCTGCAATTCCTCATTGTCGCAAAGCTCCGACGCGTCGGCCGTTTCATCGAACTGCGTCGTATAGGCGTGATAGCGCGCGCCGCTGTCGCCGTCGAACGTCGCGCGGATCGAGGAAATGCGGGCGTTTTCGACGGCGCCGTCGGCGTCATCTTCGGCTTTTTCAAAATCCTGCTCGTTCATATCCGAGTCGGATTGTTGCGTGTCGCTGTCGTCGCCCGACTGGTCTTCCGCGCTGTCGGCGCCTCCCTCTTCGTCGCTGTCGGAGGCTTTGTTGTCTTCGGATTGTTCTTCTTCGTCGCCCTTGGTTTTTTCGTCGCCTTGCTCTTCGCCGCCCTCATCTTCGAGATTTAAATCTCTGATGACATTGCGCGCGAGCCGCGCGAAGGCCGCCTGATCGTGGAGATCGCTGGTCGCCGCGAGCGTGTCGAGCGAGGCGCCGGCCATCGCCTCGATGCTCTCCGAATGCGCCGCCATCATCGCAGCGGCCGAGGCGGGATGCGCGCGCCCGGTGAGGCGCTGGCGCAAGAGGAGCGCAGCGATGTCGGCGAGGGGCGCGGTCTCTTTCGCATCTAGCCGGTCAAGGCGCCGGTCAGCGAGCGCCTTGTCGAGCGCGGCCGAGAGATTGTCGCCGACGCCTTTCATCGCATTGGCGCCGATCGCTTCGATGCGCGCTTCTTCCAGCGCGCGATAGACCGCTTGCGCGTCCGCGCCCTTCGGCAGGCGCCGGGCAAATTTTCGCGCATCGTGATAGGCGAGCCGCAACGCCGCGCCATCCGCCTCCCCGCGCGCGATCATCGCCGCGTCGCGGTCGAGGACGCGCGCCGGCAGCGGGATCTTCGCCTGTTTGCCGGAAACGCTGGCGCGCTCGCCGCCGAAGGCGACTTCGACTTCGGACTGGGACGACAGCGCGCGCGTCGTTTGAACGAGGGCGCGCTTGAAATCCTCGCGAGCTTTTTCCCGGGGCGTCATGCGACGCGATAATGCCGATTGCCGGGGCTTTGCCAAGGGCCATACTGCTGAATTTCGCCTGCTGAATTGCGACTGCTAAAACGCCTTGCCGGATCGGGGGGCGCCGGGCGAAATGACGCGCATGACCGCAGCCGCCATGACGCCCGACGAGATTACCGCGCTCTTGCGCGCGGGCTTCCTGCATTGGGACAAAACCGGCGTGACGATCGAGGCCGTCGGCTACCGCTCCTGCCGCCTGAGGCTCGCGGTCGGCGATCATTCGCTCCGCATGGGCGGCACGGTGTCGGGGCCGACGATGTTCATGCTCGCCGATACGGCGCTTTACGTCGCGGTCCTCGCCAGCATCGGCCCAAAGGGGCTTGCGGTGACGACCAACATGTCGATCAATTTCCTGAAAAAACCGCCGCCGAGGGACCTCATCGCCGACTGCCGCCTTTTAAAGCTCGGGAAGCGCCTCGCGGTCGGCGAGGCGACGATCTTCAGCGAGGGCGAAGACGACCCCGTCGCGCACGCGGCCGGAACCTATTCAATCCCCGGCGCGTAAGGGCGCCCGCGCAACAACGAGAAGCCCCGCGACATCCTCGCCGCGATCTTTGCGCAAGATAGTCTCCTCAATCGTCACAAGGTCGAGACCGGCCGCCGCCAACTGGCGCGCGATATAGTCCGGCGCATGCGCAAAGCGCAGCGACTTCTGCACGATCCAGCCAGGGGCGCCGCCCTTCTCGACTGAGAATGCGAATACGCCGCCAGGGGCAAGTCGCGCGGCGACGCTCGCGAACACGGGTGCAAGGTCGCCGAAATAAATAAGCACGTCGGCGGCGAGAATGAGATCGTAATTTTCCGTGCGACGATCGAGGGCGCCAAGAATTTCATCCGTCTGAAGATTGTCGTAAACGCCCTTTTCCTTCGCCGCTTCGATCATGCCGCCCGAAATATCGACGCCTTCGAGAAAGACGACATCGGCGGCGATCGCTTCACCGGCGAGCCCCGTCCCGCAGCCAAGATCGAGCGCGCGCCCCGTTCGGCCCGTATTCTTGCGGACAGCGCGGATCGCATCCGCCAGCTTTTGGGGCGTTTGATAGTTGAGCCGCTCGACCAGCGCCGCATCGAAATCTTCAGCGTAGGCGTCAAAGAGCGCTTTCACATAAGCGGCGGGCGCCGCATCAATCGTCGCCTCGCCCCCTAACTCTGCGAGCGCCAGCGACGCGCCGAGCGCATCGTCTTTATCCAGCCGCCAGCACTCGCGCAGCGCCAATGCTGCCCCATTGTCATCGCCAATCTCGCGGCGCGCTTTCCCCAACGCGAAATGCGCGTCCGGCCAGTCCGGCGCCAGCTCGATCGCCTGTTCAAAAAGATCGACGGCGGCGGCGAAATCGCCGTCGCGTGAAAATTCATGCCCATATTGATAGCGCCGGTCGGCGAGAAGATCGCCCGACGTTCTGAACGGCTTGCGCATAAAGATGTAGGATAACCCGGAAAAAAGCTGCGGGGACTTCGCGCTTCGCCGCGCAAAGGTCAAGACTATTCCGTATGGGAACAGACAAGAAAAATTGCCCACCTCGCCGGTTAGGGCTAGCCTCAGGCAAACGCGGGAGAATCGCATGACCAGACTGACCAACGGCCTTACAAGGCGGGATTTCATGAACGGCGTCGCGCTCAGCGTCGCGGCCGGCGCCTTGCCGCCTGGCGCGATGCTGGCGAGAGCGGAAACCCTCGCGCCCTACCCCCCTAGCCTTACGGGACTTCGCGGCGCGCATGTCGGCGCGTTCGAGACCGCCCACGCCCTCGCCTGGGAGGGGCGCAAATGGAAGCGGCCGGAGATTCAAACGGAAGGCCTCTACGATCTCATCGTCGTCGGCGCCGGGTTGTCGGGACTTGCCGCGGCGCATCTCTTCAAAGCGCGCGCCGGCCGGCCCGTCAAAATTCTCCTCCTCGACAACCATGACGATTTCGGCGGCCACGCCAAACGCAACGAATTCGACGTCGACGGTAAAAAGCTCATCGGCTATGGCGGCAGCCAGTCGATCGACGGACCCGGCTCCTATTCAGACGGCGCAAAAGAGATTCTCGCGGATCTCGGCGTCGATGTTGCGAAATTCCATAGCTTTTACGACACCGATTTTTACGAACGCCGCAAGATGCGCGCCGGCATGTATCTCGACGCGAAGGCACACGGCGCGGCGAGCCTTACCGATGTTCCTTTCAAATATTGGACGGACGCGCCGGACCCCAAGACCATCAAGGCGGCGATCAAAGAGAGCGCGCTGAAGGAGGAGACAAAGACGGCCCTTAAAAAACTTGTTCTTGGGTCGGATGATTTTCTGGCGGGAAAAACGACCGCAGAAAAAACCGACTACCTGCGAACGATCAGCTATGAAGAATTCCTGCGCACGCACGCGCTGGCGCCGGAAGAATTGATCAAGATTCTGCGCCCCGTTCCGCACGGCATCTGGGGCGTCGGCTGGGACGCCTTGTCGGCTCTCGAAGCTGCGCGCTGGGGCATGCCGGCAACGCAGGGCCTCGGGCTCGAAGGCAGCCTCCACAATGACCATGAAAGCGAAGAGCCGTATATTTTCCACTTCCCCGACGGCAATGCGGGCCTTGCGCGACTTCTTGCGCGCAAACTGGCGCCGCAGGCGATCCCGGGCTCGACGATGGAGGATATCGTCACCGCGCAGGCCGATTACTCAAAACTCGATCTGCCGGGAAGCGACGTGCGCCTGCGCCTCGGCGCGACGGCGGTCGATATGAAGCACTCGCAATCGCGCAAATCCGTCGATGTCGTTTACGTCAAAGACGGCGAGACGCACCGGGTTCGCGGGCGCCACGCCATCATGGCCGGCTACATGGCGATGGCGCCTTATATGTGTTCCGAACTTCCTGAGGCGCAAAAAGAAGCGATCCGGTTTTTCACCAAAATCCCGCTCGTTTACGGCAATGTCGCGCTTCGCAACTGGCGCGCGTTCGAGCGGGCGGGTTTCAGCCGGATTTATTCGCCATCGTCCTTCTTCGAACAGATGGCGCTCGATTTCCCGGTGTCGATCGGGGACTATAAGTTCTCCGCCTCGCCGGACGATCCGATCCTGCTGCATTTGCAGTATGTGCCGGTCGAACCGGGCGTCGGCCTCAACGAAAAAGACCAGCACCGCGCCGGAAGGGCAAGGATCTACGGGCTTACCTATGACGATTTTGAGACTGCGATTGTCGAGCAGCTGACGGGCATGATGGGACCGCACGGCTTCGACGCCGAGCGCGATATCGCCGGCATCACTGTCAATCGCTGGCCGCACGGCTACGCCTATGAATATAACGAATTGTTCGACGGCCCGGACTGGTCGCCGAAATCGGGCCCTCACCTCGAGGCCAGAAAGCCGATCGGCCGCATCTCACTCGCCAATTCCGACACCAGCGCTTACGCCTATGTAAACGGCGCTTTCGACGCCGCAATCCGCGCAGTTGAGGAGCAATTGGCGATTACGGATTGAAGGGCTGAGCCGCACCAGCGCGCCCTTTCAGTCGCGAAGTTTATCCTCGGGCGGGCCTTCGGCCGGACCCGGGGGCGACAGCTCCCCCGCAAGTAGCGGGGGAGCGGGGCTCTCCTGCTCTTCGCTCCCCCGTTTCTTCAACGGGGGAGCTGTCATGCGAAGCATGACTGAGGGGGCGCGCTGGCGCGTACGGGCGCCCCCGCCGGTTGATGCTCCGTATACAGAACGCCATCTACAGTAGAATTCTTAGACGGTCCTGCTACGGAATACCTTGGTTAATCCGGCCTTATACAGTAAGAGCAGAACGCCTTTGCTGCGGCTTAATCCGTGAGGGCTAGATGTTGTGGGTGTCAATCGGCATTCAAAACTGACCCCCTATCGGTGTCCAAAATTGACCTTCTTTTTGATTTGTCTGTACACGACGTAGCAGGCGCTGTCGCGCGGGTATCCGCGCTGGCGGCGGTACCTGCGGGCGTTTTGGATCGATGAT
>JBBTJH010000367.1:0-9825 GCA_038059555.1 Pseudomonadota bacterium
GTCGCTCTCTTCTACGGTCGCGGCCCGAAGATGATGACCGCGGCCCCAACGAGGGTGATAATCGCGCCGACAAGGTCCCAGCGATCCGGCGGATGACCCTCGACGAGCCAAAGCCAAAGGAGCGCGGCGGCGATGTAGACGCCGCCATAGGCAGCATAAGCGCGTCCGGCGAAAGCGGAATCGATGAGGGTGAGAAGCCATGCGAACAACGCCAGCGAGGCGATGCCCGGCGCGATCCAGAGAGCCGACTTGCCGAGGCGAAGCCATGCCCAGAAGGCGAAGCACCCGGCGATTTCAGCGATCGCGGCGAGGGCGTAGATAGGGATCGTCTTCAGCATGGCCGCACCATCCGATATGTCGCTGGCAAAAGGTAGAGCGTTGGTTAAACGGGGCCGTTAGCCGCGCCTTGCGGATTTTCTAATGATTTATTGGTGAAAGGGGTCTAGACAGCATCGCGATGAGTTTTGGAATCATCTTCATGCGCGCCGCCTTGGCGTTCGTCGCCGCCCTCTTTGTGGCGACGGCGAGCGTTGTCGCGCCGGTTTCCGAACTCACCGAGGAAATGCACCACGCCGCCGCGCATGCTGACGACGATGCGTCATCGGCGATGCAAGTCGCAAACGCGCCAGACAGTGGCGCTCCTCAACATCAGCACCCGGATACGCCCGGCCACTCCCATTGTGGCGCGGCCTGCCACATTCAGCTTTCCGACGCCCGTTCTGCGTTAGCAGTCGTCTATTCGGCGTCGCGCGCGCTATTCGTCGCTTTCGACGATCACTATAAGCCCGCCAGTCATCTCGACGGACTTTTTCGCCCCCCTCGCGCCTGACCTGACGCCCGCGCGGCTTTGCGCCGCTGCCGTTCAGATGTCAGTCCGAGGAGGATTCCCGTGTCTTTGTCCCGAATGCGGCGCGCTCTCGCGCCGCGCCTCGCAGCAGGCGTCGCTGCATGCGTGCTCATTTCCGCGCTCGTCGGCGGCGTCAACGCGCAGGATGCGCCTGCAGCGCTCACCATCGATGATGCCGTCGCGCGCGCGCTCGATGCCGCCCCGCTCCTTCGCGCTGGCGAAGAGGGCTTGCGCGCCGCGGACGGCGCCTACCGGCAGGCAGGCGCGCGGCCGAACCCAGAACTCCTGATCGAGGCGGAAAATTTCGCCGGCAGCGGCGATTTCAACGGCGTCGGCGGCGCCGAGTTCAGCTATAGCCTCGGCCAACAGATCGAACGCGGCGGCAAAAGGCGCGCGCGCCGCGCCGTCGCCGGCGCCGAACGCGACATCGCCGGCCTCACGATCGAGCGCACGCGGCTCGACGTCATCTTCGCGGCTGAGGCCGCCTTTATCGACGCGGTGGCGGCGGATGCGGGAGCCGATCTTGCCCGCGCGCGCGCGACGAGCGCGGCGGAGACCAGCCGCGCCGTCGCCCGCCGCGTCGAAGCGGCGCGCGACCCGAAGGGCGCCGGCGATAGCGCCGCCGCCGCCGCAGCAGCGGCGGCGTCAGACTTTGCCCGCGCGGAACGCGAGCGCGATCTCGCGCATCAGCAACTCGCACTCCTAACGGGAATTGGGGCGCCCGACATCGCACTCGTTGCGCCATGGTTCGCCGCGCCGCCGCCTCTCATTGGCGATGCGTCGCCCGATCCTTCCACTTCGCCGGATCTCGCCATCTTCAAAGCGGCCGAAGATCGGGCCGAAGCCGCCGTCGCGCTCGAGCGCGCCGCCGCCAAGCAGGACCCGACCATTTCGCTCGGCGCGCGCAATCTTCGCGAGACGCGCGATACGGCGGCGATCCTCTCCGTGTCGATGCCGCTCGCGATCTTCAATCGCAACAAGGGCGCCATCGCGCGCGCCGAGGCCGAGCGCCGCCAAGCGGCTTTTGAGCGCGAAGCCGGCGCGCTTGCGCTCTCGCGCGAGATCGTCCGCGCCCGCGGCGTTCTCGACACGGCGCGCGCCGAAGCCGATACGCTTCGCCGCGACGTTATTCCGCGCGCGGAGACAGCGCTCGCGGGCGCACGCGCGGGCTACGCGCGCGGCGCCTTCACCTATCTCGAAGTCTTCAGCGCGCAGACCGCGCTCTTCGATTTTCGCGCCCGCGAAGTCGATGCGCTGCGCCGCGCCCATCTTGCCAGAGCCGAATTTGATCGCCTGACCGCGCGCCTCGCCGCGCCCGCCGACGTAAAGGAGTAGTCCCATGAATAATCGCGCCATCGTCGCTTCAATCGCCGCTCTCGCGGCCGCATCGCTGCTCGCCGCTTGCGGCAAGAGCAGCGACGGGGAGGCGCAAGCCGCCTCCGAGCCCGCCGCCAAGGTCGAAGACCATGCCGAAGGCGGGGAGGATCATGACGCGGACATGCCCCGCGTTGAAATCGCCGCCGCCGCGCTCGACGCCGCCGGCGTCACGTTCGCCAAGGCCGGCCCGGGGATCATCCGCGAGACGTTGACGCTGACAGGACGCATCATGCTGCAGCCTTCAGCGCGCGCCGAAGTCCGCGCGCCCTATCCGGGTGTCGTCCGCAGCGTCGATAGAAACATCGGCGATCAGGTGGAGCGCGGGGATATGCTGGCGCGCATCGAAAGCGCCGAGAGTTTGCAAACCTATTCGCTGAAGGCGCCGATCGCCGGCACCATCCTCGAGCGAACGACCAACATTGGCGCCGTCACCGACGGCGCGTCCTTGTTCCTGATCGGCGACCTCTCCCAGCTGCAGGCCGAACTCAATGTCGTCACCCACGACACGGACCGCGTCGCGGCCGGCCAGACCGTCTCGATACTCGGGCTCGACGGCGAAGCGAAATATGAAGGCGTCGTCGCCTCCGTGCTGCCGGTCACCGACGCGCACAGCCAGACCCTGATCGCGCGCGTGCCGATCGAAGTCAGCGCCGCGCAAGGTCTCCGCCCCGGCATGGCGATCCGCGCCGAAGTCGTTGTCGGCGAGACGTCAGCGCCGATCGTCGCGCCGTCAGACGCTGTTCAAACCCTCGAAGGACAGCAAGTCATCTTCGTGCAGGAAGGCGAGACCCTGGAGGCGCGCGCCGTCACGCTCGGGCGCAGCGGGGCGGGAACGGTCGAAGTGACAGCGGGCCTCAAGGACGGCGAGATGCTGGTCGCCGAAAACGCATTCCTCGTCAAAGCCGAGATCGGCAAGGGCGCCGTCGGCGACGACCATTGAGCGCGAGAGGAAAAGGATCATGATTACCCGCATTTCCGATAGCGCCGTCAAAGCCCGCTGGGCTGCGCTCTTCATCACCTTGATCATCGCCGCGATCGGCGTCTGGAACATCGTCCGCCTGCCGATCGACGCCGTCCCTGACATCACCAACAAGCAGGTGCAGATCAATACGGTCGCGCCGCAGTTCGGGCCGCTCGACATCGAGCGGCTGGTGACCTTTCCCGTCGAGACGGCGCTTGCCGGCATTGAAGGCCTCGAATCGACGCGATCGATTTCGCGTAACGGCTTCAGCCAGGTCACCGCGGTCTTCAAGGACAGCGTCGATGTCTATTTCGCGCGCCAGCAGGTGACGGAGCGTTTGACTCAGGCAAAAGTGAGCCTTCCCGCCGGGGTCGACCCGCAGATGGGCCCGATCTCGACCGGACTTGGCGAAGTGCTGATGTGGGCAGTCCGGTTCTCGGAGCCGCCGGCGGTTGATGCGCGTGTTGACGGCGCGCCGGGCTGGCAAGTCGACGGCGCCTTCCTGACGCTCGAAGGCGAACGCCTAACCGACGATGTCGCGCAAGCTGCGTATCTGCGAACCGTGCAAGACTGGATCATCCGCCCGCAAATGCGCACCGTGCCGAGCGTCGCCGGCATCGACTCGATCGGCGGCTATGAAAAGCAATATGTGGTCGAGCCCGACCCCGCGCGCCTCGCCGCCTATGGCATTTCGTTTTCCGAACTCGCCGACGCGCTCGAACGCGCCAACCTCTCGGTCGGGGCGAATTTCATCGTGCGCGCCGGCGAAGCCTTCCTCGTGCGCGCCGACGCCCGCATCCGCTCGATCGAGGAAATCAGCGACGCCGTGATCGCGACGCGCGAAGGCGTCCCGGTCACCGTCCGCAACGTGGCGCATGTGCGAATCGGCGGCGAACTTCGCACCGGCGCCGCCACCATGAACGGCGAGGAAGTTGTCATCGGGACCGTCCTCATGATCACCGGCGGCAACAGCCGGACCGTCGCGGCTGCGGCGGCCGAGCAGCTGGGGGAGATCGTCAAGACGCTGCCGCCCGGGGTTGAAGCGCAAATCGTCTATGACCGCTCGCGGCTCGTCAACGCAACCATCGCAACGGTCGAGCGGAACCTCACCGAAGGCGCGATTCTCGTCGCCGTCGTCCTCTTTCTCATTCTCGGCAATGTCCGCGCCGCCATCATCGCGACGCTGATCATTCCCTTCTCCATGCTGATGACCGCGATCGGCATGAATTATTTTGGCGTATCGGGCAATTTGATGTCGCTCGGCGCGCTCGACTTCGGCCTTATCGTCGACGGCTCCGTCATCATCATCGAGAACTGCCTGCGTCGTCTCGCCGAACGCCAGCACCATGAGGGGCGCCTGCTCAAACTCGGCGAACGCCTCGACTAAGTCATGGCGGCCTCTCGTGAAATGATCCGCCCGACGATCTTCGGCCAGGCGATCATCTTCCTCGTCTTTGCGCCGCTCCTCACCTTCAGCGGCGTCGAGGGCAAGATGTTCTCGCCGATGGCGATCACGCTGATGCTGGCGCTCGCCGCCGCCTTCATCCTGTCGCTCACTTTCGTGCCGGCGATGGTCGCAATTCTCATTCGCGGCAAGGTCGCCGAAAAGGAAGTCCCGGCGATTGCGATCGCCAAGCGCTTTTATGAGCCGAGTCTGCGCTGGTCGATCCGCAATCCCTTCGCGGTGATCGGCGCCGCCGTGGCGGTGTTCGTGCTTTCCGGTTTTCTGTTCACGCGCCTCGGCCAGGAGTTCATCCCGACGCTCGACGAACAGGACATCGGCGGGCAAGTGGCTTCAATCCCTTCGACGAGCCTAGAGCAGAAGCTAGAGATGCAAATTCAGGTTGAAGAACTCGTTGCCGAAGCGCCTCAAGTTCAATTTGTGTTTTCGAAGACCGGGACCGCCGAGGTGGCGAGCGACCCCATGCCCCCCAACAACTCGGACATTTTCATCATCATGAAACCGCGCAGCGCCTGGCCCGATCCGTCGCTGACGAAGGATGCGTTAATTGAGAACCTGGAAGAGCGCTTGAGCTTGACCCTCGGGAATGCGCTCGAATTTTCCCAGCCGATTGAAAACCGCTTCAACGAACTGATCGCCGGTGTGCGCGGCGACGTCGCCGTCAAGCTCTATGGCGACGATCTCGATGCGATGAGTCGGACCGCCGCCGAAATCGCCGGCGTCCTCGACTCGATCGAGGGCGCGGCCGATGTGAAGGTCGAGCAGACGGGCGGCTTTCCGACGCTCGACGTCGCGTTCGACCGCGACGCGATCTCACGCTACGGCCTTTCCGTCGAGGAAGTGACCGACGCCGTCGCGACCGCCATGGGCGGGCGCGAGGCGGGTCTCGTCTTTGAAGGCGACCGCCGGTTCGACATCGTCGTGCGCCTGCCGAACGCGTTGCGCGACAATCTCTCGGCGGTCGGCGCTTTGCCGGTCATGCTTCCCGAAACGGAAGGCGAGCCCCGCGCATCGATCCCCCTTCGTGAGGTCGCGCGTTTTTCGTATTCCGAAGGCCTCAATCAAGTCAGCCGCGAAAACGGCAAGCGCCGCGTCGTCGTGCAAGCCAATGTCCGTGGCCGCGACCTCGGTTCTTTTGTCACTGAAGCGCAGTACCAGGTTGAACGTGATGTGGCGCTGCCAGCGGGGACCTGGCTCGTCTGGGGCGGCCAGTTCGAAAATCTGAAAAGCGCCTCCCAGCGGATCACGCTGGTCGTTCCCGCCGCCTTCGCGCTCATCTTCGCGCTCCTTTACATGGCGCTCGGCACCATGCGCGCCGCCGGCGCCGTCTTCTCCGCCGTGCCGCTCGCGCTCGCCGGCGGCGTTTTCACGCTGGCGCTCACCGGCATGCCGTTTTCGATCTCGGCGGCGGTCGGCTTCATCTGTCTTGCCGGCGTCGCCGTCTTGAACGGTCTCGTCGTCATGACCGCGATCAACGCCCGTATCGCTGACGGCATGGCGGTTGACGCCGCGATCCATGACGGCATGGCCGAACGCTTCCGCGCCGTCCTCATGACCGGCATCGTGCCGGCGATCGGCTTCGTGCCGATGGCGATTGCGCACGGCGTTGGCGCCGAAGTGCAAAAGCCGCTCGCGACCGTCGTCATCGGCGGTCTCATCACCGCGACGGTCCTCACCCTCTTCGTCCTGCCCGCGATCTGCCGCCTGCTCTTGAGGCCTGCGCGCGCGACCCGCGACCAGGAACAGCCGCAATTTGTGCCGCAACCGGCCCCGGCGGAGTAATCGGGAGCCCGTCATGACTTTCAGAAGGCCATTCCATGAACCGCGACAACGCCGCTGCGACGGGCGATCTTGATACGAAGGAAACCCCGCCACCAGGCGCGCACGATAACGCATTTGACGGCAGGTCCGGACGAAAGGTCCAGCCGCCGGACCGGCCCGACGATGGTCATGCGCACGGCGCGCATGCGGGCAGCCATGAGCGCGGCGGCTGGTTCGGCCGCCATGGCGAGCTCCTGTTTTCCTTACTTTCCGGCGCCGCGCTTCTCATCGGATGGTTGATTGAACGGAGCAGCGCCAGCAGCGCTCTGCCGCTTTTCATTGCGGCCTATATCTTTGGCGGCGCCTTCACGCTGCGCGAAGCGATCGAGAACATTGCCGCAAAGCGCTTCAAGATCGACACCTTGATGCTGGTCGCCGCCGCCGGGGCCGCTGCGCTCGGCAGCTGGGCTGAAGGTGCGCTTCTTCTGTTTCTGTTCAGTCTCGGCCATGCGCTCGAAGAGTTCGCGATGGGCCGCGCCCGGCGCGAGATTGAGGCGCTAGCCACGCTGGCGCCGGACCGCGCCAATATCCGCAGCGGGGGCGCGATCAAGCATGTGCCGATCGAAGAGCTGAACGTCGGTGACATTGTCGTCGTCAAGCCGAATGAGCGCCTGCCGGCCGACGGCGTCATCATCGCCGGAGAAACAAGCGTCAACCAGGCGCCGGTCACCGGCGAAAGCGCGCCCGTCGACAAGCGCCCGATGACGGGCGACCCCGGCGTCGCCGAGTTCAGAAGAATTTCGTCCGAACACCGCGTCTTCGCCGGCACGATCAACGGCGCCGGGGCGATCGACGTCTATGTCGCCAAACGCGCCGGCGAATCGACGCTCGCGCGCGTCGCCCGGATGGTCGCCGAAGCGCAGATGCAGCGCTCGCCGACCGAGAACTTCACCGAGCGGTTCGAACGCTTCTTTGTGCCCGCTGTGCTGACGTTGGTCGTCCTCCTGCTGTTCGCCTGGGTCGTCATCGACGAACCGTTCTCGAAGAGCTTCTACCGCGCCATGGCCGTGCTGGTCGCGGCGAGCCCTTGCGCGCTGGCGATCTCTGTTCCGAGCGCGATCCTCAGCGGCATCGCCCGCGCGGGACGCGGCGGCGTCCTCGTCAAGGGCGGCGCCGCGCTTGAAAATCTCGGGACGCTGAGCGTCGTCGCGTTCGACAAGACCGGGACGCTGACGGAAGGAAAGCCGAGGCTTGTCGATATCGTTCCGGCGAACGGCGTCGCCGAAGCTGAACTCCTCGCCGTCGCCGTCGCGATCGAGGAACAGAGCGATCATCCGCTCGCCGCCGCCGTCGTCCGCGATGCGTCGCCGAAACTCGGGTCCGCACTGCGGCTGATCGCGAAGGACGTCGAAAGCATCACCGGCAATGGCGTCAAGGGCCGTATCGACGGCGCCATCGTTCACATCGGCAAGCCGGCGATGTTCGACGGTGAAGACGGGCTGGTGATGTCCGACGATGTTCGAGAAGCGGCGCGCCGCCTGGAGCAGGAAGGCCGCACGGTGATGATCGTCCAGCGCGGGCAACGATCGCTCGGCGCGCTCGGGCTTATCGATGTCGAGCGCAGCTTTGCAGCCGCCGTCATCACGGATCTTCGCAAGCTCGGCGTTGCGCGCATGATCATGCTGACCGGCGACAACCAGAAAGTCGCAGACGCCATCGCCATGAAAGTCGGGCTTGACGAGGCGCGCGGCGCGCTGATGCCGGAGGACAAGGTCGCTTACATTCGCATACTGCGCGGCGATGGCGCCATCGCTATGGTGGGAGACGGCGTCAACGACGCCCCGGCGCTCGCCGAAGCGACGGTCGGCGTCGCCATGGGCGCGGCGGGCTCCGATGTCGCGCTCGAAACCGCCGACGTCGCGTTGATGGCGGACGATCTGCGCCATCTGCCCTTCGCCCTTGGCCTCAGCCGGCAGACGAGCGCGATCATCAAACAGAATCTCTGGGCGAGCCTCGGCGTCGTCGCGCTTCTGATCCCGGCGACGCTCTTCGGACTTAACATCGGCGCGGCGATTGTCGTCCACGAAGGCTCGACGCTGATCGTCGTCGCCAACGCGCTGCGCCTGCTCGCCTACCGCCGGGGGAAAAGTGATTGATTTGCCGCTCGGCGAGCGTCGCAAGCGCCTTATGTCCGCTGATTTGGCCGCCAAGGGCCAATTTGCCGCTTGTCGCCTTATATGACACGTTAAGAAATTCTGTGTAGAAGCGTCCTATGTTCTGCTTGCGCCGATGCCTCGCGGTCCTGATGACAGTCGCTCTCGCCCTGTACGGCGCGGCCGCGACATCGACCGCGCATGCGCACACCTATTCGGGATTTCACGATGTCCATGTCCTCGGCGACGATCATCGGCACGGTGACGCCGACCATCAAGAGGATTTTGCCGACGCCGGCTTCCGCGCACCAGTCGGCGATCCCCTGGAGCCGGCCTCGGACCATCACGAAAGCGGCTTTCATTCGCACGCCGCGCCGCAATTCGGCCCGGCCGATTCACTGAGCGTCCTCAGTATCGCGCTTGCGTCGCAGCGCGCGTATTTCTTCGATCCCGACGGACTGTCGTCCAAAGCCCGGGACGAGTCTCCCTTCAAGCCTCCCCGCACTTCCCTCTGATCGAAACGCCGACGCCGCGCATAGTGGCGCCTTCATCGTTTGCGACAGAGGAGGAACTCCTTGCGACTCGTTATCTCGGCGACCCTTTGGGGGATCGCCCTCATCACCGGCGCGCCCGCGCAGGCGCAAGAAACCTTGACCCGCGTGGAAGCGGTGCGCCGCGCGCTGGGCGACGATCCGGGCGTTGCGGCGGCGCGCGAGGGCGCGAACGCCGCTGAAGCATTAGTCCTCCAGGCTGGCGCGCGCGCCAATCCGACGCTCGACGTGCTGCTCGAAGATTTCGGCGGCACGGACACGTTTTCCGGGGTCGATGGCGCACAGGCGACCTATTCCCTGAGCCAGGAGTTCTCGCTCGGCGGCGACAGGCGCGCGCGACGGCGCGCCGCGCAAGGAGAGGCCGCGGCCGCGGTGCTCCGTGCTGGCTTGTCGCGCGCCGACCTTCAGGAGGCGGTCGAAGCCGCCTTTGTCGACGCGCAGGCGGCCGAGGCGCTGGCCCGGGTCGCGACGCGCCGCGTCGCAACCGCGCGGGAGCTGTCAGCGGCGGTCGCCCGCCGGGTCGCCGCAGCTCGCGACCCCGCCGCCGCCCGATCGCGCGTCGCCGCGCAACTGGCGGAAGCTGAAACCACTGAAGCTGGCGCGATAGCGCGCGCGGCAGCGGCGAAAGAGGCGCTGGCAAGCTATTGGGGCGGCGAAACCACTTTCAGTCTCGACGCCCGATCGTTCGAGACCATCGCGCTTCGCGGCGCTAC